>JAYVRS010000533.1:0-21578 GCA_043776185.1 Bryobacteraceae bacterium
TTTGACGGCACGGGCCGGCCGGTCACGGACGATGGACGAAAGCCTCGACTTCGGCCTCGAGCGGACTGGATGGAATCGAGCGCTACCGAGACTCCTGAAAGCCAGGTAGGGCTCATGTGGTCTCGCCGCTTGATCGCACGGCCGAGCTCGTTCCGCTCCTGATCAGGTTCGGCGACAACAAGTGGACCCTAGTTCCCCTGTACGATGAGCTCGAAGCAAGGCCGGTTCGACGTTGCTTCGCTGCTAGAATCGAAACGTGATCGTGATGTTCATGAGCCCCTGCCCGCCGGCATTCGCTGTCGTTCCCTCGTCCGAGGTGGAAGTGGAAACCTTCCCAAACGTGGCGGGATTCGTTAAGTTCACCGTCGTGTTGGGCGCTGACAGATTGAACCACTTGAAGGGATTCTGGAAGTCAAATCGGCATTCAGTCGTATAGCGCTCTTTCAGCTTCCATTGCTTCGACGCGGAAAACTGCGTGTCGATAAATCGCTGCCGGTCAAATGTATTGCGCCCGACGTTGCCTACCGTAAATGACGGTGGGTAGGAGAAGTAGTTCATTGACTCGATCAGGCCGTTCTGTGCTGCTTGCACGAAGCGGTTGGGGCCAATATCCTGCCAGTTGTCGCGCAGACGCGCCCGGTCGCCGGTGGAATTGGGCCGGCCACCGCGGGTGGCGACGACACCGGGCATATATTGGAACGGACTGCCGGCAAAGCCGAAGGTTAGCGCATCACCGCTCGATATCCGGTACAGGTAAACCATATCGAAGCCGCCGAAAATCGCGTTCGCCAACCCGCCTCCCCTCAACCACTTACGGCCTTTGCCCAACGGAAGCTCATAAGTCATGCTGCCGGTATATTGGTGCGCGCGGTTGTTTCCGCTCCTGGCGCGATCCATTTCGCGCGGCAGTAGATCATTGCCGCTGCTGGAGTCGATTACTTTTGCGTAAGTGTAGAACGTCAGAAACGACAGCCCCTGCGATACTCGCTTGTCGAGCTTCACGGTGCCGGCATGATAGTTCGACCGCGCCCCGTTGGTGCGAAAGAGTATACTGCCGAAGTTGGAAAACGGCCGGAAGATCTGCGAGTTAGTTTGAAACGCGCTGAACTGCGCTGGATTTTTCAGGCGTAAATTATTCGCCCAGTCGTAGGACAGGTTGTTGATCTCGCGATTCTCAAACCCATTTACCGACGCGTTCGCGGTGTAAGTGGCCTCCACCAGGTAGTGGGTCGCGAAGCTGTGCTGCACGCCGAAATTCCAGTTCATGGTGTAAGGCGACAACCGGTTCGGATCCACCCACGTCGCGCCGCGGCCGCCGTAGTTGGTTCCCGCGAACGGGATCGTCCCATCGGAGCGTAACACCGGCTTTAACAGGAGCGACGCCACGGGGCCCTGGCTCAGTTGGAAGCGAGGGCGGAAGTCGCCATTGGGGGTATCGATGCGCGCCGTCGCTGAGCCATACTCTTCGGTCGGAGCCACCGGCAGTCGCTCATCCACCGTTGACAACGCGAAGCCGGTGCGCACGACAAAACCGCGCGCCAGCGTCCAGGCCAGACCCACGCGCGGCTGGAAGTTATTCCAGTCCTTTTTGTGGAGTTGGCTGGGATGAGTGATCACTCCGCGCGCGCCCGCCACGATATTATCGGCGCCCGTGGGGTCAAAACTCGATACTTGGCCGTACTTATTGTTCTCCGTGCTTTGCACTTGCCAGCGGACGCCGAGGTTGAGCGTCAGGTTCGGCCGCAACCGCCAATCCTCCTGCCCGTACCAGGCGTTGATCCAATTGCGCGGCAGACTGCTGAGTAAATTACTCGTGATCGAGTAACTCGACACCGCGCCGGTCAGCAACTGGCTCAGCACATTTCCCCCCGTATTGGGGATGCCTGACCCGTTGGCATTCAAGCCGTTGGTGCCCGCCAGATTGAACGTGCCCGCGTTATTATCGCGGGTGTAGTTGTTTCGCCGCAGCCGCATTAGGTCATAACCGAACTTAAAAGCGTGCTTGCCGGACAACTTACTGACGTCTTCCTTAAAATTCATCGTCTCCTCGACGTTCAAGCTGGGATTCGCCACATTCGGAATACCCGTGATATTCGGCATGCTGCCCGCGCCGATATTCGGCAAACTGAGGAGTTTGCCGAAGTCAGTGCCATAACCTAGCCACGTGGCGTCGTTGCGGAAGCGATAGTAGTTGATGCGCGTCTCACTGATCATGGACGGGCTCAGCGTATAGGTTGCGCCAATGCCGGAAGTTGTCTGCGCATCGGTCGAGATCCGCTGGGACGCATTATAAAGCTGGTTGACAATGTCGAGATTCGGCGTAAACGCCGTGCGGGTATTGAAACTCCAATTGAAGAACATCTTCAACGCGCTCGAGAACTGTTGATCCATGCGCAGACTGTAATTGGCCCAGTCCACAGTCTTTTGCCGGGGCAATTGCAAATTACCCGTAACTCCTGTGGCCGTCGGGGTGCCGGATAGATTGGGGACTTCCCATACCTTTTCACTCAGAAATTTTGTCGCCACCGGATCCCACTGTGCCTGGGGAATGACATTACCCGGAAACGGCGTGCGCAACCAGTTACCGTTTGAAAGGGCGGTCGTTCGCGGGTCGTAGATGGCGTTCACGCCCGGCCGCCCGCCATAGCTGAAGTTACCGCTCAGTTCCTCCGGCGTGGGCACGCTCCACGAGATCTGCTCGCCCTGTCGCTCCTTCAGGTATTGGCCGGCGAACATGAAGAAGGTTTTGTTTCGTCCGTTGTAAAGCTTCGGGATCATCACCGGCCCACTTACATTGAAGTCCGGCTGATAGAAGTGCAGGCTGTTGCCGGTCTGTTCAAAGCGGGCGGGTTGCATGAAACGGCGGTGCTGCATCCGCCCCTCGCGGAACAGTGTGCCGCCGCCGCCGTGGAGTTGATTGGTGCCGCTCTTCTTAACGATGACAATTGCGCCGCCGGCGGAGTGGCCATATTCGGCGGGCAGCACCGTGGTGATCACTTTGGCCTCTGCGATCGTGCTGAGGATCGTATCGGTGGTGTTGGTGCCGCTCGGCTGCACGCCATACATGCCGTCTTCGAAGTAGCCGATGTTGCCCGTTGCCCCGCCGTTAATCGAGAATCCGGACAGCGAACCGGCATAACCGAGGCCGCTGACATTAACGCCGGGCGTCAAATAAAGTAGGGCGCGCGAGTGCCGCTGGTAGAGCGGCAAGCGGGCGAAGAACTCCCCTGTGATGACGGTGCCGGTTGACGAAGTCTCCGTCTCCAGCAGGGGTACGGCCGATGCAACCTGCACCGAGTCGGCCGCCGCGCCCACCGCCATCGCTCCGTGAATTGGCAGGGTGGCCCCAATCCGCAACTCGACATTCTCGCGAATGAAGCTCTTAAATCCCGAGGCCGTAATCCGCACACGGTAAGTCGCGGGCCGCAGGAACGACAGGCGGTAGATGCCCTCCGAGTTCGACTCGGCCGTCGACTCAAAGTTAGTCGCCGTATTCGTCGCCACCACCTGCGCGCCCACCAACACGGCGCCGCTTGAATCAGTCACGATGCCCGTCAGGATACCCGTATCCTGCGCCCAGGCTGTCAGGACGACGGACATAACGAAAAAAGCTAGCCGCAGTAACATTTTCACCCCCACGAGCAGACATCATACAGAATTCTGGTGCACTCTGAAGGCTGCTGGACTGATTCGGTGGCTGATTCGGCGGCTCCACGCGGTCCCTCGAGCAGTGATACAGTGACGGCAGGCTGCAACGAAGATCGTTTCTTTCCTCGCTACCCGCCGCCTGCCTGCTGGCCTCCGCGGCGCAATCACCCAGCTTTCCCAACCGCCCGAAAGTCCCCGGCAAGCTGAACCTGCGGGCGCGCCGCCGCACCAAGGAACAGTTCGTGCAATGGCCCGTAGCCCGGACGGCGATCATCATCTGCGACATGTGGGACGCGCATACTTGCTCGCTTTCGGCGCAGCGCGCGGCTGCGATGGCTCCCCGCATGAACCAAGTAGTGAGCGCCGCCCGCAGCCACGGCGTGATGATCATCCATGCGCCCAGCGACACGATGAAGTTCTACGACGGCACTCCCTGGCGCGAGCGCATGCGCAGCGCCCGCACGGCGGCATCCCCCTTCCCGATCGTGAACCGCTGTGCGCGGGTGCCCGACGAAGAACGCAACTTCCCCATCGACGACTCAGCTGGCGGTTGCGATGACCCGGTGGTGAAGAAAGAGACCGGCCCGCCCTACCCCTGGACCCGCGAGCATCCCGCCATCGACATCGTCGGCTTCGACGGCGTCAGCGAAAGCGGGCAGGAGGTCTACAACTACTGCCAGCAGGAAGGCATCGATAAGATCGTGCTGATGGGAGTCCACACCAACATCTGCATCCTGAATCGCGGCTTCGGTGCCCGGCAAATGACCCGCCTCGGTTTCGACGTCGTGCTGGCACGCGATCTTACCGACGCCATGTATGACCCCCGTACGAGGCCGTTCGTCAGTCATACGCGCGGGACGGAACTGGTGATCGAACACATCGAATCCATGTGGTGCCCGTCGATCTTGAGCGACGACCTCACCCGAGTGATCCCTGGCACCACCCCAGCGAACCACGGCTCTGGCGACCCCGTTCGCGGCGTTAAGCGGTCGGGGTAGAATCGCGGCAATGCCCTCACTCCGCCGGACCTCCGTCTTGTTTGCCTTCCTCACGGCTGTCTCCGCTCAACCGGTGGCGAAACGAACGCTCTCCATGCAGGCGGCCGGGCTGCAACAACCGGCTGAGATCCTGGTGGACCCCTGGGGCGTGCCGCACCTTTACGCGAAAAACTCCCAGGACGCCTTCTTCGTCCAAGGCTTCAACGCCGCACGCGAACGGCTCTTTCAGATCGACCTGTGGCGCCGCCGTGGACTCGGCCAATTGGCCGAGGTCTTCGGGCCCGGCTACGCGGACCAGGACCAAGCCTCCCGATTGTTTCTCTATCGCGGAGACATGGCCCAAGAATGGGCCGCCTACGGACCGGACGCGAAAGGCATGGCCACCGCCTTTGCCACCGGCATCAACTCCTACATCGATTGGCTCTCCACCCATCCCGATCAAATCCCGTTTGAGTTCACGAAACTCGGCTACCGGCCCGCCAAGTGGCAGCCGGCCGATGTGGTGCGCATTCGCAGCCATGGGCTCACCCGCAACGTGTCGAGCGAAGTGGCCCGCGCGAACACCGTTTGCCAAACCGACGCGGCAACCGGCGTCAAGCTGGACCAGCTTCGCTTCGGTCTACAGCCGCCGTGGGAGACCAAGGTCCCGGCCGGGCTTGACCCGTGCTTGCCCAAGGACGTCTTGAAGGTCTTCGCTCTGGCGAGCCAAGGCGTCAACTTTGGGCGCCCCGCGACTCCAACTCCCGCGGAGAACGCCGACGGCAGCAACAACTGGACCGTCGCACCGTCCAAATCCGCCACCGGCCGCCCGATTTTGAGCGGCGATCCGCATCGGGCTTACTCCACACCAAGCCTGCGCTACATCGCCCATATCAACGCGCCGGGGATGAACCTTATCGGTGCCGGTGAACCGGCCCAGCCCGGCATATCGATGGGACACAACGGCACGATTGCCTTCGGCCTCACCATCTTCAACATCGATCAGGAGGATTTGTACGTTTACGAACTGAACCCGGCGAACCCGCGCCAGTATCGATACCAGGGACGCTGGGAAACGATGCGGGTGATCAACGAAACGGTGGCGGTGAAAGGCGGGGCAGCGGTAGCCGCCACGATGCTTTTCACTCGCCACGGCCCGGTGATCTACACCGAGCCCGGTAAGAACCGCGCCTTTGCCCTGCGCACCTGTTGGCTCGAGCCCGGTATGGCTCCTTATTTCGGCAGCGCTGGCTTCCTCAAATCCAAAAACTTTCGGGAGTTCCAAAGCGCGGTGCACCGCTGGGGCGCACCGACCGTGAACCAGGTCTATGCCGACGTCAAAGGTAACATCGGTTGGGTCGCCAGTGGACTGACGCCCATACGGCGCAACTGGGACGGTCTGATGCCCGTGCCCGGCGATGGCCGGTTTGAATGGGCAGGCTTTTGGTCCGGCGAAAAGCTACCCTCTGCCTACAATCCTCCGAGTGGCTACTTCACCACGTCTAACGAAATGAACCTCCCCGCCGGGTATCCCTATCCGGAGCGCAAACTCGGCTTCGAATGGACTAACGGTTCCCGGCACACGCGCCTTGAGGAGATGTTCCGTTCGCTCGCTAAGGTCTCGCTCGAAGACTCGATGCGCATGCAATTCGACCAGACCTCGATCCCGGCCCGGCGCCTCGTCGCGATGCTTGCGCCACTGCGGTCCGACGATACCAAGACCCAAGCCGCGCTGGATCTGCTGCGAAGCTGGGATGCCGTCGAACGGCCGGACTCCGCGCCGGCGGCCCTCTTTGAGGTTTGGCTGGCGCGGCATTTAAACCGGGCTTTTCTCGCCGCTGCGTTGCCCAGTGAGGCGGCTGGCGTCATCACTACGGCCGACCGGGCGGTCCTGCTGGACACGCTGGAAAGACAGACGCCGGAGGGACGGTCCCCCATTCTGTTGGGCAGCCTGGCGGCGGCCTATGCCGAAATGGAGCGCCTCAGCGGGCCGGGCCCCACAACGTGGCAGTGGGGAAAGCTCCACCAGTCGCTCCCGAGGCATCCGCTGACCGGTATCGTCGATGCGGCTACCCGTGCCCGCATCCAGCCTGGCCCCTTTCCTGCCCCCGGCGGGCCCTACTCACCGTTGCAATCGATGTACGCCGGCCATAGTTTCCAGCTCACGAATGGACCGTCGTTCCGGATGGTGCTCGATGTCGGCCAGTGGGACAACTCGCGCGCCGTCAACTACCCCGGCCAATCCGGCAATCCAGACGATCCGAACTACCAGAACCTGACGGGACTTTGGCTCACCGGTCAATACTTTCCGCTGCTCTATAGCAGGGAGGCCGTCGAAAGGGCCGCCGTCACCCGCATCCAACTACAGCCTGCTCCAAAATAGGTTCCCGAGCCTCGTTCGGGGCCCAACACAAAGGAAATGCCTGGCACCTTGGAATCTTCGCCACCCGCGATCTTCCGGGGATATTACACTAGTTTAATCAGGAAGCCCAATTTAGAGGATAGGCTTTGATCAGCAGTGTGGCATAATGCCGCCATGTCATTTTCCAGTGGACGGCGCGCTCGATGTTCTTCTCTGGCAAAATATGCCGCCCTGGCGAGTCTCCTTTTCTTCCTACCTGCGGAGAGAGCACGGGCCGAGACCTTCATCATTACCGTAGCCTTCGTTAATAATAGCTCGGTCACCGGGATGGGGTCGTTCACTACCGATGGGGTATGCAGCATTTGTACTGCCGGGATCAGCCTTTTTAATTTCAATTTCACCGTTGGTGACGACGTCTTCACGCAGGCCAATGCCGTTCACGTTAATTTTCGATACCTTCGTGCTACTAATGAGATCGGGGGCGACTTCGCAATGTTTGGTGGAGACCAATCGGGCGACTACGTCAACTTCACGCCGAATTCAATCCCCGGGTACGGTACTTACTCTTCTTTCGTTTTTTTTATCGACGAGGATTATCCCAATCCCTCAGGCTTCTTTGGATTGACGGGACTTGCCGGACCAGCGCAGGTCACAGCAGCGCCCGAACCGCGTTTGGGAGTATTGATGGCCGCCTTCCTCTCAGGCATTGCTGGCCTCAGTCGGCGGCGTGCCATACGCAGGGGTTTGTCGGATAAAGTCCTGTAACTGGCGCTGATCGCATTGCGGCCTCCGTTGCCGAAGATACCTTGCACCATACGCTCGGGTGGCAGTGCGGATTCAGTATTGAACCAGCGGGTCAGCGTGCGCTGGCCGGCGGAGAGGTTCGGGTTGGCGAAGGAGCGTGGCGCGAGACGAGCTGGCACCGATGCGGGCGACGTCCGAAGTGACGATGATCGAATTCGGAGCGCCGCTTTGGTAAGTAGTTACACCGGCGAACTCCCATCCACCGAGAGTGTTTTTCACGATGGCATGAGGGCTCTTCTTGAAGAACGGCAATTCGTAAATGTAGTTGACGTTCAGCAAATGGGCGCGGTGAACCGAAGAAAGTACGTAATCGGCGCGGGCGTTGTAGGAGTCCTGCGGACTGCCAGACGATGAGTCGATGGCGCGCGACCACGTATAATTCGCGGTGATGGAGAACCCCGAGGCTACGCGTCGGCTGATGGTGCTCTGCAGGCTGTTGTAGTTGGAGTTGTCACCGTGATCGCGCATGTTGATGTTTCCATAGCCCAGGTAAGGCCGAAGCGCATTCTGGTTGATGTTGCTGGCCGGTGCGTTCAGGCGGGTTCCCACCCGCAGCTGATTGATGTTGATCGTCCGCGAGATGTGCCGAACCAGATTCCCCACCTAGCCGATGTCCAGAATGATTTTGAACGGCAGTTGCTGTTGCACTTCGAGGTTGTAGGAAATGACGCTCGGCGTGTTCAGGAAACCTAGGATGGCCCGGGGCTCGAAGGCGTCAAGCACGGAAAACTGCCCAGCGGCCGTCCGGCCACGCATGATGTGATTCTGAACCTGATAAATAGGGGACAAGAATCGATGCCGGCCTTCAAGGAAGCGTTGACCGAGCAGCAGCGAGAGGATGTTGTGGCCTACGTACTCACCCTTTGAGTTTGAAGGGCACGGAGTGTGGAAGTGGGGTCAATGGAAGTGAAATCCACTTACTAAGTCAATCCCCCGCAAACCAATACTCGCGCCACCCCATTACCGCTCTACGTCACCCCACGTCGGGTTACTTCTTTCCGTCAAGTCTGTAATCGTGTCGGATCCACTTGCCGCCTTTCATCACGAACTTCACGCGTTGCAGTTCTCCGATGTCGGCTGAGGGATCACCCGAGACGGCGATCAGATCAGCGTATTTACCCTTGTTGATCGACCCCACTTGATTCTGCCAGCCCATCGCCTTGGCGTTCACCATGGTGCTGGATTGAATCGTCCGCGCCGGACTCAGGCGGCTCGCTTCACCAGAGCTTCAATCTCGAGCCCCTGGGTTCCGTGAGGAAACGTCGACCCGTCGGCACCGCTCCCCATCGTCATTTCGATTCCCTTGGTCGCCCCGGCCAGACGCGCGGCCTTTTCGAAGATCGGAATCATGCGGAACTTGCCGCCCGTATTCTTGGCGTCCACGTCGTCCATATAGGGCTCCATGTAGCGAACCAGCGTCGGATCGTAAGCCAGGTGCTTCGCCACCATCATGTCGAGTTGCTCCTGGTTAAGCCCGAAGCCATGTTCAATGGTGTCGCAGCCCGCGACGATCGCGTTCTGCTGTCCCTCACCGCCGTAGACATGGCAGCCCGCTTTCTTGCCGAGCTTATGGGTCTCGTCGATCAACGCCTGCAGAATGGGCAGGGGATAGGTAAAGCGATACCGGTCCTACTCGGTGGGGCTAAAGGAGTAGCCGCCCACCGGATATAGCTTAATCCAATCCGCACCGTGGGCAATCTGATCGCGCACGGCCAGGCGCGCTTCTTCCGCCGTGCATACCATAGCCGCATCGAGCGGATTGTCGGGCACCTCCCGGCCACTCGCGTCCATTCCCCAGCGCACCCCGCGCGTCGACACCTGATACCGCGGACCGTCAACTCTACCCTCGTTGATCGCATTGCGGATTGCGACATCGCCGTAGCCATTTCCGTGGGAAGTCATATCGCGGCCGTGGTGAAACCGGCGCGCAAATCCGCTTGCGCGTTTTGCACAGCCATCATCGTCGCGAGTTCCGTGGTGGTCTTAGGTCCGCGTGTGTTGAACATGTGGGTGTGTGCATCGATCAGCCCCGGCACCACCGTGGCCTGCCGAAGCTCAATCACTTCGGCCCCCGCCGGAATCCGCACCCGGCCCTCCAAGCCGACTTCGGTGATGCGCTCTCCCGAAATCAGCACCACCTGCTTGGTGAGCATTTTCCCGGTGGTGCTGTCGAACAAACGGCCGGCGCGCACCGCCACCACGTGCGCAGGCGGCGCGCATGGATACACTCCGCCATCGGATCCGGCGCAAGGCGTACCGCCCGCGCCCTTCGACAGCGCCGATGGAGGCAGCACCTGCGGCCAGACACCCAACCCGACCAGGAACACCAAGCTGAAGCGCATCCGCCTACCTTTCTTTCTCAAACGACTCCATCATGTTACTCGAATGCTTCGAGAAATCGGCGGAGTTGGCGGTGACGCCGTTGGCTAGGTTGAAAACAGGGCCACGGGTGCTGAGACGTCCGGTGTTGGTAAAGTTGGCGGAAGCGATGGCGGTCTCGCCCAAAAAAGCGAGCCCAGCTGACTTCGGCCTGTAGTGCGACGAGTACAGAGGTCGGAATGCCCACCGGCAAGTCCACTGTCCGGTTGAAAACGTTTGGTCGGCGAACGACAACGATCGGGCTCCCGCACCAGGAGCGGGGAAGAAATCGGTGGCTCCCTCGTCATCGCCGATATGAGAAAGCTTTTCGTATGTCGTACCATGATATCCAGCCCGGCTAGAATTAGCAGCTCAATGAATGAATACGGACTAGTTACGCCTACGCTCGTGGTACCCCCGACATCGACATTGAGACTCACCGTCGCAGTGAGTCCGCAGGTTCCCGTACAACTGAAAGTGACCTAGCTGATCGTGGCCGCGGCGGACGCAATGTGCACCACGTAAACCGAATTATTCGGCCCGGCACTCATCGAGCCACCTAGAGAAGCGTGTAGTGTACCTACGTCAGCGTGGCCACAACGGCCACCGATGCTGGTGATAGAACCGGATCGCATATCCCCCGATTGAACCGAAAGCGTGCGGCGAATTCCTGTTGAAGAGGGGGGAGGGAGTTGGTGAGATGGGGAGATGACGAAGAAGCGAAGGCGAAGTGGAGCGGAGATTGCGGCGCTGGTGGCGGGGTATGAGGAGGGCGGATTGACGCGGCGAGAGTATTGCGCGCGACGGGGGATCGCGCTGACGACCTTGGACTACTATCGGAGGCGGCGAAAGACGGGGGCGGGGCTGGTGGAGGTGGAGGTGGAGCGCGGGGCGGCGGCATCCATCACGGTGGTGCTGAGTAATGGGCGGCGGATCGAAGTAAGTGGGAGGTTCGCGGAGGCGGAACTGGCGAGGTTACTGCGGACGGTGGAACGGGCCTGAATGCTGGGAGTAAGTCCGGCGACGAAGATCTACTTAGGGGCGGCGGCGGTGGATATGCGAAAAGGGTTCGACGGACTGTACGGATTGGTGCGCGACCAACTGGGGCAGGATCCGCTCAGCGGCCACCTATTTCTCTTTACCAACCGCGACCGGACACGATTGAAGGCGCTGGTGTGGGAAGGCAGCGGGCTGTGGATCTGTGCGAAGCGCCTGGAGAAGGGACGATTTGCGTGGCCGGTGGTGACCGGGGGCGGAACGAAGTGTCATGCTGCGGGCGGCCGAGTTAGCGATGCTGTTGAACGGTCTGGATCTGAAACAGGCGCAGCCACGGCGGGGCTGGTACCGGCGCCCGAGTTAGTTCTTGTTTTGTGTTCCAGACTTGTCAGAGCGTCAGACATCAGGTCCTCGCGCAACCTCGCGTATCACTACGCTAGGTTATGGGCCACAGGAAGGGCGATCCGCGAATTCTGATGTCCATGTCGCGCACCCGCTTGGAAGAAGGCGTTAGCCACCATCGCCCGGGTGCGCTAAAGTGCAAGGGCCGATATGCATTTTGAACCAGCGAAGAAGAAGATACTTTTCTTCACGCGCGGCCGCGGCCGGGGACACGCCATCCCCGACATCGCGATCGTGCGCGAGCTGGAACAACTGCGTCCCGACATCCAGGTACGATTTGTATCTTATGGCACGGGCGCGCTGACGTTCGCGGCGCATGGCATCCCTTGTATCGATCTGCAATTGCCCGATCAGAACAGCATTGCCGCCACGACGGTGCTCGCCGGTCGGTTGATGGCGCTGCTGGCGCCGGACTTGGTAGTGGCGCACGAGGAATTCCCGGCAATGCCGGTGGCTAAGATATTTGGGTTACCGACCGTGATGATCACCGATTTTTTCACGGCAACTGGCATGCTCTCGATGGAGTCGCTGTGGTATGCCGACCGGGTGTTGTTTCTCGCGCGGCGCGGCTTACATGCGGAGCCGCCATCGGTAAGGGGCAAGGTGAAGTATTTAGGCCCCGCTTTGCGGGCATTTGCGTATCGACGGCGGGACCGTCGACGGGCGAGGGCCGAACTGGGTCTGGCGGCCGACGCGACAGTGATTACCGTGCTGCCCGGCAGTTGGACCGAGGCCATGGCTCCGGCTTATGAGTCCGTCGTTAACGCTTTTGATGGGCTGAAGCAACCGAGGAAGCATTTGGTGTGGCTGGCTGGCACTGATGAGCACTTACTCCAGGACTTAGTAACTGGTCGCCGGAATGATATTACGGTGCTGGGAGCCGACTGGCAGATCGACCGGCTGATGGTGGCCAGCGATTTAGTGATCACCAAAACGAACCGGATGACGGTGATCGAGCTGGCGTCGCTAGGAATTCAGACGCTCTCGCTGAGCTATGGGCTGAATCCGGTGGATGAACGGTGCGTGGCGGGTCTCGCGGGGAACGAGACGATCGGCATTGAAGATATGACGCCGCGGCGATTGGAACTGGCGTTGGCGCGGCCGGAGCCGCCCGCGGTGAGATTCCGCAGCCGAAGTTGCGCTAAGGAATTGTCGCTGATGCTTTAGCGGTTGGTGATCAGTCGCTACAATACGAGTTATGATCTGGCGAACTTTGCTTCTCTTTTGGACACTATCCACGCTCGCGCTGGCGCAACGTGGCGGTACCGCTACGCCGACGATTGCGGAGCGCACGAATAGTCTGCAAAAGCTGGATGGCTATTTCCCGCTGTACTGGGAAGAGCGTACTGGAAACCTACTGCTCGAAATTCCGCGTTTCGATGCGGAGTTTCTCTATGCGACTGGACTGGCAGCGGGGTTAGGGTCGAACGACGTCGGGCTGGACCGCGGTATTGGTGGACAAGGCCGCTTGGTTTCGTTCCAGCGCGTGGGGCCGAAGGTGATGCTGGTGCAGGGTAACCAAGCGTTCCGGTCGAGTAGTCCGAATCCGGCAGAACGATTGTCGGTGGCCGACTCGTTTGCGAAGTCAGTTTTGTGGGGTTTTACGGTAGCAGCCGAGAGCAATGGGCGGGTCCTGGTGGATGCAACGTCCTTCTTTCTACGGGATGGATTTGGCGCGGCTGCGGCGCTTCGGCCGGGGGCATATCGAGTGGACTTGTCGCGCAGCGCGATTTATATGCCGCGGACGAAGGCCTTTCCGGCAAATTCAGAAATTGAAGTTACGCTGACGTTTGCCAGCGAACCGGCGGGCGGGCGGGCCGGGGCGGGCGGGCCGTCGCAGGGTCCGCCACAGATCGGGGTGATGGCGGGACGAGGCGGCGGTGGGTTTGGAGGCAGCCTGTTTAGTGGGACCGTGGCGAGTGTGACTCCGACGCCCGATGCAGTTACTCTGCGGGAGCATTATTCCTTCGTGGAGTTACCCGACAGTAAGTATCGTCCGCGGGAGGACGATCCGCGCGGCGGCTACGGTGGTTTGACTTACGTCGACTATAGTACGCCAATCGGCGAGCCGATGATGAAGCATTACATCCGGAGGCATCGGTTGGAGAAGAAGGATCCCCAAGCGGCGATGAGTGAGCCGGTGAAGCCGATTGAGTATTGGGTAGATCCGGGGGCGCCGGAGGATATAAGGAAGGCTCTGCTGGAAGGCGCCAGTTGGTGGAGCCAGGCCTTTGAAGCGGCGGGGTTTCGCAACGCGTTCAAAGTGGCATTGCTGCCGGATGGGGCGGACCCAATGGATATTCGCTACAACATGATTAATTGGGTTCACCGTTCGACGCGGGGCTGGAGCATGGGGGGGTCTATCTCGGATCCTCGTACGGGCGAGATTATCAAAGGGACAGTAACACTGGGATCGCTGCGCGATCGTCAGGATTACCTGATCTTTGAAGGACTCTTATCGCCGTACACGAAGGGGACGGAGAAGCCGGATATTCTCTATCAGACGGCACTCAAGCGAATACGGCAATTGGCGGCGCACGAAGTAGGACATACTTTGGGGTTGGGTCATAATTATTACGACAGTAAGCAGGGTTGGATTTCGGTGATGGACTATCCTCATCCGCTGGAGAAACTAACTGCGGAGGGAACAATCGACATATCGGAGGCTTATCCGCAGAAGATTGGGGAATGGGACAAAGTCGCGATTAATTATGGCTATCGGCAGTTACCAGCCGGGGACGAAGCGGCCGCACTTAGTCGGACGCTGGACGAGGCCTGGGCGAAGGACTTACGTTACATGACGAACCAGGACACGGACAGCAATCCCCGGGTGGACCAGTGGTCGAATGGCGTGAATCAGGCGGATGAATTGAACCGGCTGATGAAGGTGAGGCGATCCGCTTTGACCCGGATGGGTGAGCAGACCATTCGGACCGGCGCACCGATGGCGATGATTGAAGAGCCGTTGGTACCGATATATATGTATCACCGCTACACGGTGGAATCAGCGGCATCGATGATCGGCGGACTGGACTATATCTACGCTATGCGAGGCGACGGGCGAACAGCGGTGAAGTGGGAGAGTGGGACGAATCAGCGGTTGGCGCTTGACGCACTGGCGGCGACGCTGAAGCCTGCTGAGTTGACGGTGCCCAAGCAGATTCTGGAAGCGATTCCGCCGCGGCCGCCGGGCTTCGGCCGGCACCGGGAGTTATTTCCGCGGACCACCGGCGATGGTTTCGACCCTTTGAGCCCAGCGACCATCGCGTCGGATGTGACGATTGGCTTTGTGCTGCAGTTGGATCGGGCGGCGAGGATGGTGGCGCAACATGCGCTGGATCCGACGCTGCCAGGGCTCGAAGAGGTGATTGATCGTCTGATGAAAGCGACCTTCGATGCAGCGGTGGCGACGCCCTACGAGGCCGAAGTGCGGCGGGCGGAGCAGCGGGTGCTGGTGGATCGCGTGATGTGGCTCGCGACCGGCGCGCCACACGGCCAAGTACGAGCGATTGCATCGTTCAAGCTGCAGAAGCTGGCGGCGCGTTTGTTGAAGGGTGAGGCCGGCGCGACCGAGGCAGACCAGGCGCAACATGCGTTGCTGGCGGCCGATATCCGGCGCTTCTTGGACCGCCCGGCCGAGATGATAAAAGTGATGCCGACGGCGGATGCGCCTCCGGGGGCGCCGATCGGCGACGCGGGAATGGACTGGTTGCGACTGCCGCCGCGATGAAGCCAATGCCGCCAGTTTTGATTCTTGGTTGTGGCTTCACGGGAAGTCGCGTGGCGCGGCTGTTGCGTGAGGATGGCGGGAGAGTTACAGCAATTCGGCGAGCGCAGATTGACTTTACGCACGCTGAGGCGTTGTGCCAGTTGGCGGAAGTCGCGGCGGAAGGATGCGTGGTTTTGCACTCGGTGCCTTCTTTGGTGGGGGCGGCAGACGCGCGATTGCTGACGGCACTCGAAGGTAAGGCCAGCCGCGTGGTGTATTTATCCACGACGGGCGTTTACGGAGGGGCCGAAGAGGTGGACGAAACGACGCCGGCCATGCCGCGGACGCCGCGCGAGCAGGGACGCGTGGATACGGAAAACGCCGTGTCGCGTGGACCTTGGGAGAGCCTGATCCTGCGACCAGCGGCCATCTATGGGCCGGGGCGTGGCGTGCATGTTTCGATGTCGGAAGGTCGCTACGCGCTGATGGGCGATGGGTCGAATTACATTAGCCGCATTCATGTCGAGGACTTGGCCAGGATCGCGCACGGCGCTTTATTCGCGCCGCTGACCGGGGCGTACCCAGTAGCCGACGAACTTCCCTGCCCTTCGCTCGAGATTGCGCAGTATTGTTCCGAACATTACGGTTGGCCGATGCCGGCGAGCGCGACCGAAGTCGAGGTGCCGGTAACGCGGAGGACAAATCGGCGGGTAAATGGGCGAGCTATCTGCGAGCGGCTAGGGCTGAGGTTGAGTTACCCCACTTACCGTGAAGGTATTGCCCAAGCAATCGCGGCATTCGAATAGGAGTGAGTGATGAAGATATGGCGATCGTGTTTATGGGCCGTCGGCGGAGCGGTACTTTTAGTCGCGTTGTTGGCCGTCTGGGGCGCGTTACTTCCCCTTTTTAATATGGGCTCGCGGTCGATCGACATTGCCCGGCCACCGGCAACCGTCTGGGCCGTTCTGACCGACGAAGAAAAGGGCCCCACGATGGCAACCGATGTTGGCGCGAGTGAAGCGCTTAACCCACGATTCATGAGATGACCTACACCGATGGGATAGTCGCGCAGGCGGAAACCACGCTAGGCGATCCGCCACGACGGTTCGTAGAACGCGTGTTGCCCGACCCCGTGGTGCCATTTCGGGGCGGATGGTCAACGGAACTAACACCGAACGGAACCGGCACACGAGTCACTTTTACGTCGTCAATCGAGATCGACCAACCACTGATCCGCTGGGCGCAACGCTACATCTTTACGATGGAAAAGACGTTGGACGCGATGCTGGCCGGCCTGAAGCGTGAGACGGAGCGTCAATAGGCCTGATACTATTGCCGTGATGAAGACTCTCGCTATTACTCTCCTGCTGGCCGCTCCCGCGTGGGCTGCCGATCCGTTTACTATTGAAACCAACGTGGTTTATGGGATGTACTCCGGATCGGCTCTCCTGCTGGACGTCTACAAGCCGGCGGGACCCAATGGTTTCGGCATCATCTATGTTTCGGGGAGCGGATGGACGACGCCAATGGCTTATAGCGCACCGGAGCTAAAATCGAACAGCCAGTCGCAACTGTACGCCAGGGCGTTGGCTAACGCCGGTTACACGGTTTTTAGCGTGAATCATCGCGCACTGCCGCGTTTTCGGTATCCGGCACCGGTGGACGATGTGCAGCGAGCGGTGAGGTTTATGCGTCACCATGCGAAACGCTACGGGATCGAGGCTGATCGAATCGGGGCGGCGGGGGGCTCATCCGGGGGCCATTTGGTGAGTATGTTGGGCACGCACGACGGCAGGGGCAACCTGAAGGATCCGGACCCAGTGGAACGGGAGAGTGCGAAGGTGCAGTGTGTAGTCGCTCGGGCGGCACCGGTCGATTTTCTCACGGGTACGAACGGGAGGTTCTTGTTAGGTATTGATCGCCCATTACCTGAGGCCAAAGATTCCGCCGAGTACCGCCTGCACGTGGAAGCCTCGCCGGTGACTTACATCACCCGCGACGATCCGCCATTTCTGCTCATGCATGGCGATAAAGACGATCAAGTGAATTACTCGCAATCCGAGGAGATGGAAGCAAAGCTGAAGGCAGCGGGAGTACCTGTGAAGTTACTCCGAATCTTCGGAGCGGGCCACGGCCCGACTTTCCCGGGCGCCGTGAACCCTCCTGATTATCTGGGAGAGATGGTGCGCTGGTTCGATTTGCATTTGGCGAAGAAGTAAGGCACAGTCACAATCATCAAATGGATCTAGAACTTAAGAACCATGTCGCCGTAGTGACAGGCGGAGCGAGTGGCATCGGGTTAGCGTGTGCGCGCGGATTGGCTCGCGAAGGTTGCCGGGTGGCCCTGTGGGACCTAGCCGTCGACGTGATGGAGGTGGCGGGCGAATTGGCGACTAAGTGTGGCGTGGAAGCACTGGGGCTTCAAGTCGACGTAAGAGACTATGCGGCGGTGTCGGCAGCGGCGGTGGCCACGGAAGCGGCGCTTGGCGCGGTGGGCCATCTGGTGCATGCGGCGGCGATGGGTTCTGGCAAGTTCGGCTTTCCGTTCACCAATTTGCAACCAGCCGATTGGGTACGCGTGTTGGAAGTGAACATCATGGGCATGGTGCATGTGGCGCAGGCTCTGGCGGGCGGTATGTCCTCGCGCCAGCAAGGCACAATGGTATTTATCGCTTCGGTGGCCGGCCAGATTGGGTCGCAAACGGATCCCCCTTACAGCGCAAGCAAGGCCGCCAACATCAACTTCGCGCAATGCCTGGCGAAGGATTTGGCACCCGCCGGCGTGCGGGTGAATACGGTAAATCCGGGCATGGTGAAGACGCCGCTGAATCAAAACGTTTGGCGAGCCTGGAACGAGCAGCAGCCGGCGAAGAAGCGCCGTGCTTACGAGGAATGGGCACAAGAGAAGATCAGAGCGGTAGCCCCGCTGGGCCGTTGGCAGGAACCGGAGGAGATTGCGGACATGGTGACTTTCTTGTCGTCGGCACGCGCGGTCCAAGTGACAGGCCAGACCGTCAATGTCGACGGCGGGCAGGTGATGCACTGGTGAGCGAACTGGTAATATGGCGAGAATGCGCCCCATGGTCCTCGTCTGGATGATTGCGACGCTGCCGGGGTTCGCGCAACGGGTGGTAGATCCCGCCGCGCCGTGGAAGAAAGAGAAACTTGGCGTCAAAATGAGTGAGGCATTCTTAGATGCTACTTCAGATCTAGCGCCGCCAATCCATGCCGGGGAATTTGTTCGCCGGCAAGGCTCGGTACTCACGATCGGCGGAAGGCCATTTCGCTTCAACGGCAATAATCTTTATTTTAACCAAGCCGACATCGTCTATGGCCGCACGGCGGGCGTGGAAGAGACGTTAGAAAAGATGGCTGGGTTAGGAATGACCGTTACGCGGTCGAATGCGCACAATGACAGCGAGCAGGCGCGCGATCCGGCGGCGATCCAACTCGCGCCCAATGTGTATTCCGAAGGTAGTTTGGTGGCGCTTGATCGCTCCATTGCCTTGGCGAAGGCCCGCAATATCCGGCTTATTTTAAAGTTTACGAACAATTGGGATGCTTACGGCGGCATTCGACGCTACGTGGCGTGGCACCTGGGGCGAACACCAGTACAGAGCGAGTGGGGGCTGTTTTATACGGAGCCGACGATCAAGAACTGGTTTCGAAACTACGTGCGGATGTTGATCGACCGCAAGAATACGGTGACGGGCATCACTTACCGGGAGGAGCCGGCAATTCTGGCTTGGGAGTTGGGAAACGAGTTACGCAATCCGTCGCTGGGCCGTGCGGACGCGTTGGTGGAATGGACGGCGGAAATGGCGACGTTCATCAAGTTACTCGACAGCAACCACCTGGTGGCCGATGGCGGCGAAGGATTCGATGACGCGCCGAATCTTTACCCGGGGCTGGGTAATCGTTACACGGTGAGTGGGTCGGAGGGCTGCAGTTACCATCGCTTAGTGCAAATTCCGGACTTAGACATGGTAAGTTACCATCTCTACCCGGCGGGTTGGGGAATGAATGACGGTAGTGATTCGGCCATTTACATTCGGCGGCACGAGGAACTGGCGCGCGAGGCGGGCAAAGTGGCCTATATGGGCGAGTTCGGCAAGCGCGCTGAGGATAAGAGCCCCCCGGGCTGTGCAAGGGCGCCGGGCCGGGCGTTCGATGCGGCGCGGGCCAGGGTGTATGAGAGATGGCTCGGGATCAGTGCGCTCGAACAAGCTTCTTCCGGAACGATGGTCTGGCAATTGATCAACGACGGAAAGGATGACTGCGAAGGCTTTCAGGTTTATTGTCCGGGAGACGGGGAGAGTTGTAGTAAGTTGAGGCTGGCTTCGGAGAGCCTGGTGTCCTCGCCGATGCTAGTTTCGGCGGCCTCGTTCCAGCCGGTGAACGTGGCCAGTGGATCCATCGCGACGCTATTTGGCAGTGGACTCACAGGGGCAGAGGTGACGTTGCAGGATGCGAAGGGAATTACGCATCTGGCGCGGCCATTCTTCACCTCGGCTGGGCAAATCAATCTGCTAATACCGGAGGCCGTTTCGTCCGGAGCCGCCGTCCTGCGGGTGGTGGCAGAAGGAGCGATCCGGGGCAGTGGGATCGTGATGGTGTCGGCGGTGGAGCCAGGGCTTTTCACGGCGGCGGGGGATGGCCAGGGGTTCGCTGCGGGGATAGCAGTGTTAGTGCAGAAAGATGGCACGCAGCAGAGCCAAGCTATTGCCAGGTACGATGTGGGGTTGGGAAGGTACGTGGCAAACCCGATCGTGGCACCGGCGGAAGGGACAGTGGTCTTGTCACTGTTCGGCACCGGGATTCGCGGCCATGGTACTTTAACCGAGGTGTCGGCTACAGTAAAGGGAGTAAGTGCGCAAGTGTTATTCGCCGGTGCCCAGGGGGAGTTTGCCGGGCTCGATCAGGTGAATATTCAATTGCCGAAGGCCTTGGCTGTCTCAGGTCAACTGGACATCGAACTTACAGTAGCCGGAAAGCGGGCCAACCGCGTTCAGGTGGGCCTGCAATAGAGCACCCGTTACCACAACTCATGCACCGGCCCGTAAAGATTCTGATCGGCCATGGGTACGTATTCAGAACCACGACCAAAACGATTATCTTGGCGCAATGTCGTCCAATCGATCGCCAGCGCTGAGTAAATGGTGGCTTCGACGTCTTCAGCGCTCACGTCCCGATCGCGGGATCAGTCGGGGTCGGCCGCAGATCGCCCGCTACTATCTGAGGACCCGACGGCTCGCCCGCCGCGCGTCTTCGCGCCGGCGCACAAGACGGCTTGGTGCGAGTAATGATCGCGACCCTGATTGCCGTTGAGCGAACCGACGGTTCGCCCGAACTCGCCTTGCGCCACAATCAAAGTTTCATCGAGTAAACCATCCGACTTGAGGTCGGCGATCAGGCGCGCTAGACCGGCATCGAATATTCCGGCCATGGTGGTCAACTGCGCGTAGAGATTCTGGTGATGGTCCCAACTGCCATAGGTAATCTGGATAAAACGGGTGCCCGTGTTGGCTCGCGGTAAATTGCGGGCAGTTACACACGCCTTGTCACACGGCGAGTTACCGAAGCGTAGGCGCTCATCCTCCGCCAAGCTGAAGATTCGATCCACGGCGCCGTTATACATTAGAGAGCGAGACCGGAGTTTCCAATCGGCAATTTCCTCGGGTGAAGCCGCGGCGGAGGTGCCCGCCTGCTCGGTCTCTTGCAAGAGCGTACTTCGTGAGGAAAACCGCGTGCCTCTGGATGACTCGTATTCGCAAGGGGCGAACCGGCGGTCAGCACGAATAGATCGCTCTGAGCGAAGGCGGCGCGCCAGTTTTCGCCGCCTGGCGCCGCCCTGGTGTCAAGATACTCAGGGGTGAGGCTCGCGGTATCGCCAACAGCAAAGCGGCCCGGCCGATTTCCGGAATCGGTATTCAAATCGTAGCCACCGTTCGGAGCCTCGACTACCTTGAAGCGGCGCCCGGCCGGGCTGATATTTATGCGCGAGAAAGCTACCATGCGCTGCGCATCGGCGGGTTTTCGTAACGCCCCAGCCACTCACTAACGTCAAATGCCCGCGTCCGTTGTGACACCGAAGGCAATCATGAGTACTGTTGCCAAGAAACGTCGCCGACGACTTGGCCAGCATCGTGTCGTGAGTATCCTGGACAGGCCCCATGGCGGTGGAACCGCCCATCGCAAAGTTCGCCTCACCGGTAGCGTTCTTCGAGATGTTATCGGTAGCCGTCAGAAAATCGGCAGCGATGGCGCTGACCGATTTATCACTCTTCACGGCTTCGCGAAGGTATCCGTGGAAAGCATTGCG
>JAYVRS010000534.1:0-5673 GCA_043776185.1 Bryobacteraceae bacterium
TAGGCGATGCCTTCCCACGCTTCGGAGCGGTATTCGAAGTACTCCTTAATGGCCGAGGTGGTCTGGACGAGGGGACCACCTTCGCCGTTGGGGCGCAGACGGGTATCGACGGAGAGCACTTTGCCGCCGCCGGTATAAGCGGCCAGCAACTCGATAAGGCGTTCGGCGACGCGGGTCCAGTAAATGCGCTCGCCAGCGTCGGCGTCGGGCAGCACAAAGACGAGGTCGGCGTCGGAGCCGAGGTCAAATTCCTTGACGCCCAGGCGGCCGAGCGCGATGACCAGCAGTTGGTCAAACGGCGTGTAAGTGGATTCAGCGGGAGGATAGGTGCCCGAGACCTGCCAGATAGCCATCTGATAAGCGGCGCGGATGACGGCGTCGGCCAGCAGGGAGGTTTGTTCGAGGGTCTTGAAGACGGGGATGGCCAGTGTAAGGCTGGCGGCTTGGAGGCGAAACATCTCGCGGCGAAAGAATTGGCGCAGGTCAGTGGGAGTGGCGAGTTCGGCGGCTGCTTCGCGATAGTCATCGGAGACATTGCGGGAGGCCAGATAGCGAATGTCGCGCAGATCGGCCAGCCAGGCCGGGGTGCGGGTGAGGTGCTCGCCGAGGAAGGGTGAGTTCTCGAAAAGGTCGAGCAGATGGCTGACCAGAACGGGGTCCTGGTTCAACCAGCCGAGCCATTCCGAGTTGGCGACGGCGGCTTCGACGAAGATCTCGAAGCTGAGCAGATTGCGGCGGGGACGGCCTTGGCGTAGCGTGCGGGCAAAGTCCGGCGCGGTGGAATCGAGGAGGGCCAGCAGGTTGGGCGAAACCGGCGGAGCTTCGCCGGGAGGTGGCACTGCGGCTCGCAGATAACGCGCGGCGGCGATAGCCGGGGCCGTCTCCACGAAGGCGCGCGGACGTTGCGCATGGATGATGCGATCATAGAGGGCCTGCACTTCGGAGAGGTGCTGGTCAAGCCGCTCCAACAGCATCGCCGCCGTGAAGGCAGTGCCCGGTTGCGGAGGCGGCAAACGGCGCGCCAACAGCTCCAAGTCGCGCTCACCGGTGGGCAGCACATGGGTTTGCGAATCGTCGGCAAACTGCAAGCGATGCTCCAGGGCACGGAAGAACTGATAGGCGCCTGACAGGACGGAATACTCGGGTACGGAGAGCAGTTCCTTGTCACGCAAACGAGCCAGGGCCAGCAGGGTGCCGCCATGGCGCACCCACAATTCGCGCCCGCCATGCAGACGCTGCAGACACTGCACCAGGAACTCAATATCGCGAATGCCCCCGCGTTCGAGCTTAATATCGAGGCCCGACTTCTGGCGAGCCTTGTGGCGTTCGGCAATCCGAGCGCGCGATTCGGCCACGGCTTCGACGCTAGCGAAATCGAGCGTCGTGCGATAGATCATGGGCTCGACAAAATCGAGCAGGACGCGTCCGGGCTCCGGCTCACCGGCCGCCACGCGGCCCTTGATAAGCATCTGCAGCTCCCAGTCGCGCGCGCGGCGGCTATAGTACCTTTGGGCACCTTCGAGCGAAATCACCACTTCGCCATGGCGGCCTTCCGGGCGCAAACGCAGATCGACGCGGTAGCAGACGCCGGCTGGGGTGTAGGCCGAAAGCAACTGGGTGAGGTCGCGGGCCAGCTTGGCGAAAAACTCCTGATTGCTGAGCGGCTCCGGACCGTCGGTTTCGCCGGACCCTGAGTGAACAAAGCTGAGGTCGATGTCGGAGGAGTAGTTCAGTTCCCTGCCCCCCAGCTTGCCCAGCGCAATGACCGAAAGGCCGGCGACTTGGCCGTTAGGAAGCCGCGGAATGCCATGCCGGGTGAAGAGCCCGGCCTTCACTTGGCGATAGGAGACGTCCAAAATGGCATCGGCTAGCGAGGAGATTTCCGCCGTGGTTTCGCCCAGGGTGGCCGTGCCTTGCACGTCGCGCAGCACGATGCGCAGCAACTCCCGGCGACGAAACAAAGCCAAATGGTGGCTGATGGGGATGGCGTCGCTTGAGCCCAGCAGGCTCTCCAAGCGATCGGCAAAGTCCTCGGTGGTGCGGCCGCGGGCCAGGTCTCCGTCGGCGAGCATCTGCTCCAAAATGGCCGGTTCGCGCAGCACCTCGTCACCCAGAAAATTGCTTTGGCCGAAGAGGGTCACCAGCGTCTGCAGGGCGAAGGGAGTGCGGGCCAGGCGATGGAAGGCCTCCTCTTGCTCGATCAGCAGGCGATCCAGCTTGTGAAGCGCCACGGCTGGATCAGGGGCCGCTTGCAGACTGGCCTCCAACCTCGCGAACATGCTGGCAGGAAGGGCGTCGCGCAGGCGCAAGGATGGGGATCTGCCGGGGGTGGAACTGCCCAGGACGAGCCCCTCGGCAAAATCAGACGGCATAGTGTTAGACGGCGTGGTCAAGCACTTCGATTATATCGCCGGGAAAGATGGGGCCCGGCTGCGAAACGCGGCAATAAAAACCAGCCAAGCCCCAAGGACCCGTACCCGGAGCCCCCCGCTTGTCGAACACCGCAGCCTGAATGCCCGGGCCATAGACGTCCAGATGGCGGCAAGGTTGGCGCAACTTGGTGATTTCGATGATGGCCTGACCGGCGCGCAACCGCTGCCCCGCGCGGAGCTGGCGACGGTCGAGCCCGCTGACGGTAAGGTTCTCGCCCAAGGCGCCGGGGTAGACGGGGAAACCGAGACCCTTAATCTCTTCGAGCGATTCCTGAGTGATCAACAGTAGAGCCTGGTCTGGCCCGCCGTGGTACTTGCGGTTGCGCTGGATGTCGCCCAACAGCCCCTGCGCCGTAATTTCGGCTTGCAGAATTGCGTGTTTGGGCATCCCGCCGGGCGAGATACTCAGTTGAAGAATGCGGCCTCTCATACCGTTATTCTGGCATCCTCTTAGGTGATGAAGATTGTCGTAACCAATGATGACGGGATTGACGCGCCGGGCTTAGCCTCGCTGCTGACGGTGGCGGAGCGTTTTGGCGAGGTGTACGTCGTGGCGCCGGCTGAGGAGCATTCGGCGGGCGGGCACCGGGTCACCGTGAAGGGCGCGATTCGCGTGGAGCAGTTGAGCCGCACGCGCTTCCGGGTGCATGGCACGCCCGCCGACTGCGCCCGGCTAGCTCTGACGGAGTTGGTGCCCTCAGCGCGATGGCTGCTGGCCGGCATCAACGAAGGCGGCAATCTGGGCGCGGACGTCTACATGTCAGGCACCGTTGCCGCCGCCCGTGAAGCCGCATTACTGGGCTGTGGGGCGGTCGCCATGTCGCAGTATGTGCGCCGCACTTTGCCGCTCGATTGGCGCGTGTCCGAACACCGCACCGAGTCGGTGCTGGCCCGGCTGTTGGCATCTGAGGCTCAGCCGGGAGTCTATTGGAACGTCAATTTACCGCATGTGGAGGGCGACGCGGCATTGGTGGAATGCCCGCTGGACCCGTCGGCGATGCACGTCCAATACCGGCGCGAAGGCGATGGCTATGTGTACGGTGGGAGCTATCATGAGCGTCCACGCCGCGCCGGAACCGATGTCGAGACTTGCTTCGGCGGAGCGATCACGCTGACGTCGTTGTGTTTGTGAGGGTCGGAGCCCAGGGCTAGACTACGCGTCCCTTGATGAAAGTAGGGATGTCGCGCTTTCCGTGAACAACTGCAACCACTTCGACCCGATCTTGGATGATTCGGTAGAGAATAAGGTAGTTTCCTACTGGCCAAAAGAGAAGGGCGCGGTCTTCAGCCAAGTCTTCCCGGCGATGACCCATCCCTGGGGTCTCGCTCAAGGCAACCGTCTGATCGTAGAGCTTCTCCAGAAAACGGTCGGCGGCATCAAGGTTGTCGGCAGCGATGTAGATCCAAATGTCGTCGAGATCCTGCACAGCCTCAGGAGCGACGACAAATCGCTTCATGCCTGTTTCTTGCGGCGCAGCGCGGCCGTTTCGCGGATCTGAGCGAAGGCCGATTCGCCATCGATTCCCTCGCCGCGATCCAGTGACGCCAATCGGCGGTCGACGCCAGCGCGGAACACTTCCAATTGAGCGGCACGAGATTGATCCTGGTCCTCAAGAAGCCGCAGTGCCTCACGCACCACCTCGCTGGCGGATGTATAGCGGCCCGAGATTACCTTCGTTTGAACGAAGTTTTCGAGTTCAGGAGTGAGGGATACGTTCATTTTTTCAAGTTAGCCCTGATAACGAACTTTGTCAAGGCTTGTTATCAGAGTGGCCACAAAGCTATGGCTTCGGTGCCAAGTACTGCAGCGCGCGCCACGTGGCAAAGGCCCAATCGGAGTGGGCGGGGTCGGCGAAGGTGATGGTTAGCGTCGCGAATTGCCCCCTCACTGAGGCCAGCCCGTGCAGGTGAAACAGGGGACTCGCGGATGTGGGACCTCGCAGGTGCGAACGCGACGACATCGTCGGCGACTGCTCAATGTAGGTCCACGGAATCTCTCGCCCTTCAAAGGCAAATGCTCGATTGCCCGCTTCGCCCGCGTGGTCAGCGCATTCAAACAGCGACACAGAGACGGTCCGCTTGTCAGATGCCGCGCACCAAGCCGCATCGTCAGAGCGCACGATAAATTCGCCAGCCAAGAGAATTGACCACCCGGCCATGAGTCGATGGGTGATGTCGTGGCGACGGTAGCCGACGCGAGGCCGATCGGCTGGCACGCGGAGAGACTCGGCCTCGATGTGGGAGTCCAGGTGATTCTGGATGCCCGCGAAGTGGCGTAGCTCTTGCCACTCTCGCCAAGGGCACTCGATCCGGGCGTCCATAGTTAAGGCCCGTTCGAGGGCCTGGTCGATACGGCGGATGAGGAGCCTTTCGCGGTCTTCGGTAACCGGCCGCCAGACGGCCTGGGTCCACATCAGTACCAGGGCCCGGCGGAACCAGTAGTCGGCATCTTGCCCTTCCCGCGGCCAGGGAAAGAATTCGGAAGCCAGGCGGGTGTCGCCATCCGGGGCGTCGTCGGCCACGTTAGCCATCCAGTCGCGGGAGCGAGGGCCTAGCGGGGTGTTGGCGAAGTCGAGTTGGGCGAAGCCGGTTTGCAAGGGCATACCCAACGAGAACGAGCCGTCACCTTCGTCGGCACGCTCCAGGATCAGTTGGGCGATGGTGGCCAGCCAACGGTCCATGTGCAAGTAGACCTCGCCGGCACCCGCGCCAAAGAAAAAGCCCGTGTCATCGTAACTGGCGTCGGTATCTTCTTCTTCGACGGGCGGCAGCCAATCAATGCGTTGATCTTCCCCCAGTTTCTTTAGTAGGCGGGTGAGGTAGAAGTGATAGCCGGGTCCGGTGGGCGTGGTCCGCGCGGAGACCTCCACCTCGCCGTCCGGCAACGCGACAATCTCGACGCTTTCGGCGGCCGGATGCAGCCACGCCAGCAGACGAGGCTCACCATCTCGATTCTCGTCATAGTCGAGCGACTCGATCTCGTCCGGGCATTCTTGACGCAGCCAAGTGGCCACCGCGGACAAGTCCACGCGCCCACGGCTCAGCCAGCCAGGGCGCGTGCGGCCGCGCAACATCAGATCAATGCCCATACAATGCTCCCGATTGTATGCGAGTCCTTATGGTGTATTTGTCCCCAAGCTGGACCAAGGCGGTCGAACGCCGCAAAGCCGGGCATAGGTGATGGCTTGGCCAAGATGCTCCGCGGCGTGGGTATCGAGATAGGCGAGCACGCCCCGCTGGG
>JAYVRS010000535.1:0-5671 GCA_043776185.1 Bryobacteraceae bacterium
GGTGATGAAGGGCCCGCTGACGGCGCGGGCGGGAATGACATTGTGGAAGTAGCCGGGGTTGGAGGAGCCCGGCAATTGGCCGGCATCGGCGTAGCTCCAGAGCGAGAAAGCGCCCTGCACCAACGCCACGGAGCTCACCGGCCGCGGCAAAGGTGTGCGGCCATTGGGGCCGGCTAATATCGAAGATGTGACGATGCAGCCGAAGCTATGCCCCATCAGATGGATGCGCGCGCTGGTGGTGTTCATCAGCGTGGCGATAAAGCGGTGCATGCCGTTCTCACCGACGGCGCGCGCGCGCTTCTTCATCGTCCAGAAGGAAAGCTGGCGCACCCCTCCGAGAATGCCGTTCATGATACTGCTGCCGAAGCCAAACGAGGCACCGGCCATATTCGCGGCTTCAAGGGCCCCTTGCGGATCAAGCGCGACGCCATCTTCGTCCGGAGCGCCCCCGACCCTACTATCGGCCCCGCGGCCGGCCTTGAAGCCAATGGCCTGCGCCAAGTCATGATACGCACGATTCACTTCGGGCGGCACTTCCGTCGAGCCGGCATCATCCACGCTCGATTGAAAGATGATCTCGAGCGGCCGCCGGACGGCATCGCCACCGCCGAAATGGGCCACGGCTTCATTGACCAGTTTCCCCAACTCGTCGCCGGTAGCGTCAAAGCTATTGGCCGGGACGGTCTCTTCGCCAAACGGCTGGCTGGGCCAGTGCAGGCCGATCCATAAAGGCTTGAATCCCGGCCCCATGCGCTCGCGATCGGCTTTTAAGGCTGCCATGGCGCCGATCCAGCGATTGTATTGGTCGATGGCGGCGGGCACGTCGCCCTTCCAGCCATGGCTGAAAAAGAAGATATCCGTGGGCTGTTCTTGCTTGGCTTGGTCCAGCAAGGTCTGGGAGAACAGGCTCGGGCCTTCGTCGGTGCGCTCGTTGCCTTGGTCGTCAAAGCTGAGTAGCCCGTATTTTTCGTCGGATCCAGGAATGGGTTGAAACGGCATAAGGTCCTCTTTCTGACTAACTCACTTCACGTTTTTGTTGCTCACCCAGCCGCCAGTAAATACTCTCTACGATGTCGTAACTCAACTGGCTCAAGGCCGGTGATAGCTTCAGCCACGCCTTCTGCAGCACGGCGATCGTCTCCTGGTCTCCCACGGTGCGCAAACCTTCCAGCGCGGCGTGTTGCAAAGAGTGGGTATCGCTCCCATTGGGGTCATCGTGCAGCGTTACCCGGCCAGTGGCCCGCAACGCCACCCAATCGGCACGGACGATCAGTTCGCAAAGCTCCTTCATGGTAGGATCGCCCAAATCGGCGAGCGTCCGGACGGCGCGGCCAATTACCCGCGGCTTGTTGCAGGCCAGGCAGCGATCCAAATACTCGCTGATGTCTTGCTCGGCCCGGCCCACTTTGTTGATCATATAGACCACCCGCGAGTCAGGCTCCTGTTGGAAGAAGGGGCGGACCGCTTTGTCGAGGGTCTGTTGCGGATCGAGGCGCGGCAGCATCTCGGCAATCGCCCAGAGAACCTCGGGATTCATCTCCCGATTGAGGTTCGGCACCAGGAGGGTGTCTACGATGTCATTACGGCCGGACAAGCCCAACGCAAAGACGGCCAAGGGCGATTCGTGCGAGTTGCCCCGGTTCATCACGTGGATCATCGCTGTGGGATTCTGACTGTCGATCAATTCACCGGTGGCCCGGAGTAAGTGCGACAAGTCAGGCCGATTGGCAACGATATATTTGGTGACGTCTTCGCGGCGCGCCAACATCACATTCATCGCCTCAAGGCGGATGCCGGAGAATTCGTAGCGCGGCCGTCCGCTCCAGTCCTTACTGATCTTGTCGCACGCCAGATTCACTAAGTGCTCAATGGCGCGATCCTGGGCGGGCGGCATCTCCGTCTTGATCTCGGTCAGCCACTTCACCGCCAGCTTGCGATCAACGATGGGACGGTCGTTGATGGGATGGGAACGCCAGATGAGCGTGTCCACTAACAGGCCCACCAGGTTACGCAATGGCGGGCCTCGCCGCGCGTCCGGAATCTCGAGGTAACAGCGGGCGGCCAGATACACTTGGTCTCCACTGGCGGACGACGAACCGGCGAGAATGCTTCCTAGCACCGAAGCAAAGTCATCCATCATCCCGGCCAGGATCACCAGCGTCTCTTCCCAGAGCCGCAAATGGCGAACGTTGCCCAGCGTGGCTACGATATCGTCGAGCTTCCGCTCCCGATCCGGGTCGCGCAACAAAGACAGCGCGGCGTAATAGGCTTGGAAGCCGGCATAGGCGAAACGAACCCCGTCCTCGCCACTGCGCCGCAGCACCTGGCAATCGCGGATGAGGGCGGTCTTGATTTCGGCCAAAGGGAAATCGCGGCCACGCCGGGCGTCGGCCAGCACTTCGTAGAGGGGCCCGCCGGAGAGCGCCGGTGCCTGGGTCTGCTGTAGCCTCCAGGCGATGGCCGAGAGAGCCTGCTCAGCGCATGACAGAGTCACGTTGCCTAGCTCCAACTGACCCAGCCGCTCGGCGGTCACCCGGCCCAGAAGGTCTGCGCGGTTATTCAAGGGCACATCGCGATAGCGAATCATGCGCCGCAGCATCCAAGCCTCGCTCGTCAGATCCCACCAACGATTGCGCTGAATCTTTTCCGCCAGAGACTCGGCCGTTTTTTCTGGCTTTTCTGGCGCTATCCCGGCGGTGGCCGTGCTTGCCGCCAGATCATTTAAATAGCGCGTCACTAACGCCCGGTCCATCGGTTCCATCCGCAGCATGGACGGCTCTCGCTTGGCGAGCCCGCCATGGAGATGGCCCCCATGGATATCATCCGGGAGCCAATCATCGAGCGCCAAGCTATCGACCGAAAGCATCAGCCGGACGCTCGGGGGCAGCCGTTCCAGCGCTTGCACGAAATCGGCGCGCCGTGCGGGCACCACGTCTTCCTCGCCATCCACCATCAGAACGATGTGGCGCCGCTGCAGCTGTTGGGTTATGTCATCGCCAAACTTCAGGCCAGCCCCGGCCCCGAAATCGGCCTGGGCCTGGGCGCGCAGCCGTTGCTCCACAAAGCGCAGCAAATCGGCGTGGCCGGCCAAGTCGCTGAGGGAAAAGCGAACCGGCAGCAACACGCCATCTTTCTCCAGAAACTCCTTACCCAGCGTCCAAGCCACGCGGTCAAGAACCGCCGTCTTGCCCGCCCCGCGGTTGCCCGCCAGAATGATGATCCGGATCTGGTCGTCCCGCAATTGCGACAGAGCGAGTTCGGTAACGTCGTAGGTGCCGCCGCGCACGCGGGTGCGGGAGACTTCTTCTTTTGTCGCCTGAAGCGGCACCGGTGTCGTCATGTCGTGGTCGCGTTCCCACTGCGCTACGCTACGCCGCAGCGCCTCCCGGAAAGGGTCCGCATGCCAGAGGCGGCCATCCCGCAACCGCATGTAAAGCGCGGGCACCGACCAACGATCACCCGCCAAGCTCTGCACCGCTTGGCGGCCGGCATTCACCGCCACATCCACCGCGCCATCCTTCACCAAGCTCTGATAAAACGCCCGGGTCATCAGCCGCGCGTCATTCATCTCCACCGGCTGCTGCATGGCCACAACGGCCGGAATCCCCGCCGCCATCAGGCGGGCCGCCACGCCGACCATACTCACTTCTTTGGGATCGGAAGAAGCTCGCGCGCCACTCTCGCACGCTTGCAAATAGACCAGCTTCAAATTGCCATTGCGCAATGTGCCGATCCGCTCATCGTCCACCCGGTCCAGCTCGCCGGCGTCGTTTTCCACGTACAGGAAGCCCTTTTTTTCCTTACGGGCGAACTTGCCGTGAGCGACAATATGGAGGCCATCGGCGGATTGCGATTCCAGTTTGATCGCCTCAAAGGTCACGGGTCCACTGACCACTTTGGCCCCGATTTCCTGGAGTAAGGCCAGGAGTTCAGCGCCTAAGACAGCGCGGCCGGGCATCACCGCCAGCCGGAAGAGTGAGCGATTGCTGATGTCGCGAAAGGCGAGCGCCAGCGCGTGCAGCTCCGCCAAGACGTCCACCGGTGCCAGGCCTGCGGGCAAGTCGCTCGGATTCGCCAACGCGACCACCAAGTGAAAGATGCCGTCGTCGGGAACTACCGGTGTGGTGCTTTCGTCTAGCAGGTAACGGGAGAACGGGGTCAGTGGCGACGTGGAGATGGGCTCATCGCCCACAAACATCCGCTCCCAACGGAACCAGTGGCGGCGATCCGGAATCGCATCGAGCAGCAGACGCACGCGCACTTTGCGGCCGCCCGTGCCCAGCGCTCGATCATAAGCGGCGCCGATGCGGCCGGCGAATAACTGCTGACGCAAGCGCTCACCGTATTCGCGCGGCGCATCCTCGAAAGGGCTCAGCAGCGATTCATCCAGAATCGTCTCGTCGCGCCACAAACCGGCCCCATCGATCTTGGCTTCGATGTCGTGACGAGACGAATCCTCCGTCAGCGCCGACTTGGCCGGCCGGATGTAGATTTCGAGATCGGTGTACTCACTGGCCACAGCAGGCAAGTTCACTTGAGATTGATTAGCCCATGGGGGCGCAATAAGATCGGTTCGCCGGCCGGCTCGCCATTTCCACCAACGGAAGTCGCAAAGGAAAGGTCATCGGTGCCCGCGCCTTGCAGCTGCCAAGCGCCGTGATCGAAGGCGATCTCGAAAGCGCGGAAGGCAAAAGTGACCGGTGCCGCACCGGTGTAAGTGAGTTTGGTGCCGCCGCTGCCGGCAACCGCGAGGCCGACCTTGGCGCCCACGAGCGATTGAATCACCCCGAGGTCGACCTTCACCTCGGCACCATGCTGATCGGTAGCCACTACGGAAATCTCATTCGACTTCAAGACGTCGAAGATCAGAAACGCTTCGCTTTCGTCCTCCAGCATGTAATGCTTCACCAGCGGGTTGGCGCTATTGAGCGTGCCCGCCGCCAGATAGTTGCCCGCCTGCAAAGGCCGAACCGAAGTCGTCGTCACCTGCCCGTAAGTGAACTGCAGAGAGCGGGCGTTTTTGTAACCTGCGTCCAGAGACGGCGTCGATGCGCCAAACGCCGCCAGCACATTGCCCAGCATCTTCAACCCCACCGAGAGATCGAGGGAGTTGGTCTGCTGGCCAGAGATCTCCATGGACGGATTGGTAGTCGCCGTGGGCGACGCCACCGTCGTGCTCCAAACATCCGCCAGCGGCCCCAGCCATTCCGTGGCCTGTTTGTCCTTGCCCAGGATGTCCATGGGCTCGATGCCTCCGCGCGGAAGCTTTACGACGTTGTAACCTCTGCTATTGAGCGCCTGCACGCTCTTGTCGCCACACTTTGCCATTTTGCATACCCTCCGGGTAAGTCATTAGGTTTACTCGATTCGGGGGGCAAAGTCCATCCCCGCATTTGGGGGATATGAATGCAGAATGCGAAGTTACAAGTTGGGTGGTGGATTCTTCTACGAAGCTCTCTAAAGCAAATATCCCCTTCCTGTCGGTGGAGGTTCGTCGGCTTGACGAACCCCGGTCCTCAGGAAGGGGATCTACCTTGCGCGGTTAGTGACCTACTAATTCGGCAACACGACGGAGTCCACCACGTGGATCACGCCATTGCTCTGAAACACATTGGCCTGCGTCACCTTGGACATGCCGCCTTTTTCATCCTTGAGGACGATCATGTTGCCT
>JAYVRS010000536.1:0-5666 GCA_043776185.1 Bryobacteraceae bacterium
GGGATTCACGGCTTTCTTGTCGAGGTACACGGCTTCAAGCTGCACTTGCGCGCCTTCCAAGGGCAGGGCACCGACGAAGACGGTGCTGACGGCGGGCAACGGCTGGTGAGCCTCGGTGAGGATCTCGCTGACGATGGTGGGGATGCGGCGCAAGTCGCCGGTGCCCGCCACGAAGGCCCGCAACTTGACCAGCGTTCCGCCATGAGCGGCGGCGCGGACGGCTTTGATGGCATCGCGCGTTTGCTGCGAAAGTAGGCCTTTGGCGGAGAGCGGCGAGATGGCAAAGCTGAGACGCGCGGTCTCGGCGGCGATGGCCGACGGCGGTTCGGGAAGCACTTCCAGAGTCTGCGTGATCTCCGGGACCTCTTTTTTCTTGCTCTTCTTCTTGCCTTGCGCCGCGAGCGGGCTGGCGAGCCCGGCAACCATCAGCAGACAAACGATTTTGCTTAGCACTTGCTGAGATTTTAGCAGAGGTTGGGGAGTGGCATGATTGGACTATTTGTGGCCATCCAATTTGACACAAGTTCAGCCAATATGGTGAAATTCAGGAGAACTGGCATGATCCAATTACCTCCACTTGAAGCCAATTCCGGCATTCCCTTGTACCGCCAACTCTACGCGGGCATACGCGATGCAATTCAGACGGGGCTACTGCGTCAAGGTGACCGAATTCCGCCGACGCGGGAATTGGCTCAGTTGGCGGGGGTGAATCGGGCGACGGTGGCGGCGGCGTACGAATTGCTCGAAGCCGAGGGGCTGATTCGCGGACACGTCGGCCGCGGCAGCTTCGTGCTGGGAACGGGCGAGCAGGCCAGAACTCGTGAGTCGGACCTCATTAGTTTTGCAACATCGCGCCCGGCCGAACAGCTGTTCCCCATGCAGAGTTTCCGGGCCACGGTAAACGAGGTGCTGGCCGATGCCAGACTTTCAAACATTCTGCAACTGGGCGCGCCTGCGGGATACGCACCCTTGCGACACTGGCTGCGGGAGACCTCGGGCCTGGCGACGGCCGGCGACGAAGTGATCGTGACTAGCGGATGCCAGCAGGCACTCGACCTCATACAACGCTCCATGCTCTCGCCCGGTGACACGGTGCTCGTGGAGGACCCGGTGTATCCGGGGCTCAAGAACGTCTTTGAACGGGGACGCCTGCGGCTGGTGCCGATGCCGGTGGGCCCGCATCACGTCGACCCCGCGCAAGTGGAGCGGGCCATCGCGACCGAGCGGCCGCGGCTAATCGTTGTCACGCCGGATTTTCAGAATCCGACCGGCGCTTCCATGCCCGTCGAGACTCGACGGCGCGTGGCGTTGGCCGCCGGACAAGCCCAAACGCCCATCGTAGAAATCGATCTCTACCGCGATCTGCGCTACGAGGGCGAAGCGCTGCCGACGCTGAAGGAGTTGGCCCCGAATACCGATGTCCTCTTGCTGCGCAGTTTTTCGAAGATCGCCTTTCCGGGCTTGCGGATTGGCTGGGTGCTGGGTCCGCAGCCGCTGATTGCTCGGCTGACTGAGGCCAAGCAGTGGGCCGATCTGCACTCGGACCAGTTGTCGCAAGCGATCCTGTTGCGATTTGCCGAATCTGGACGCTTGGATCAGCATCTGGGACACATGATTGCGGCAGGCCGCGACTGCTTGGCGGCGGCGATGGAAAGCTGCGAGCGGGAGTTGCCCGCCGGCACTCGCTACACCCGTCCGCAAGGCGGCATGAGCTTGTGGGTGACGTTGCCCGAACCGCTGGATGCGACGGCGTTGCTACCGGTAGCCGAGCGCGAGGGCCTCACCTATTTGCCGGGTCGTCATTTTCAAATTGAGGCGCGGGCCACGGGGCAGTTGCGCCTGAGTTTTGCGGGATTGCCGCCGGCGTCGATCCGGGCGGGTTTGGCCGCGCTGGGTCGCGCGGTGCGGAGTGAGTTGGGGCGCATCCGATCGACGGGGTCGCCGACGCCTGCGACGGCGATGGTCTAGAAATGAATTTAAAGGAGCATGAGCATGATTTTGAGTGAGTCATTTCGATTGAAGTCCGGGTTGGCGGAGATGCTGAAGGGCGGCGTGATCATGGACGTCACGAATGCCGAACAAGCGTCGATCGCCGAGAAGGCCGGCGCGACGGCCGTCATGGCCTTGATCAAGGTGCCGTCCGACATTCGTAAGGAAGGCGGCGTGGCCCGCATGTCGCCCATTTCGAAGATTCGCGAGATCATGGCGACGGTGTCGATTCCGGTGATGGCCAAGTGCCGCATCGGCCATTTGGCGGAGGCGCGGGTGCTGGAAGCCTTGGGTGTCGACTACATCGACGAGAGCGAAGTGCTGACGCCGGCCGACGACGAAAACCACGTCGACAAGCGCCACTTCCGCGTGCCTTTTGTGTGCGGCGCGCGCAACTTAGGAGAGGCTCTGCGCCGCATTGGGGAAGGCGCGGCCATGATTCGCACGAAGGGCGAGGCGGGGTCCGGCAACATCGTCGAAGCCGTGCGCCACATGCGCTGCATTCAGCGCGAGATGAAGCAGTTGACGGTGCTGTCGTCGGATGAGCTGATGGCCGAAGCGAAGAAGCACCAAGCCCCTTTCGAGTTGATTGAATGGGTGGCGGCGCATGGCAAGCTGCCGGTTCCGAACTTCTCCGCTGGTGGCATTGCGACGGCCGCCGATGCGGCGCTCGCGATGATGCTGGGCGCCGAGGCCGTGTTCGTGGGCTCGGGCATCTTCAAGTCCTCCGATCCGGAGCGTTTCGCCAAGGCGGTCGTGAAGGCGACCACTTACTGGAAGGATCCGGTGAAGGTGCTGGAAGCCAGCGAAGAGCTGCCGGACGGCATGGATGGCTTGGACATTCGCCAGCTTGAGGCGAGCCAACTGATGGCCACGCGTGGCTGGTAAGAAACGAGTCGGGGTGCTGGCGCTGCAAGGCGACTTCGCGAAACACGCGGAGTCGTTGGAGCGCGCCGGCGCCGAAGCCGTTGAAGTGAACACCCGCGCGAGTTTGGCGGGTTTAGATGGGTTGGTGATGCCGGGCGGGGAATCGACCACCATGCTCAAGCTGATGGCCTACGAGAACCTCTTTGAGCCCTTGCGCGCGTTCGGCCAAACGAAGCCGATCTTCGGCACTTGTGCCGGGGCGATTCTGCTGGCCAAACACGTGTTGAACCCGGCTCAGGTATCCTTAGAGCTGATGGATTTGGACGTTGAGCGCAACGCCTACGGGCGTCAGCTCGATAGCCACATCGCGCAGATAGACCTCGAAGGCCAGCCACTGGAAGCGGTCTTCATACGGGCCCCCATCATTCGCCGGGTGGGGCCCGGCGCGAAGGTTTGGGCCACCCACCGCGGCGATCCGGTGATGGTGACTGAAGGCAGACATATGGTCGCGACATTTCATCCGGAGTTAACTTGCGATCCACGGGTTCACGAGATCTTTTTAAGGCAACTGTAGCAACGCCCGCGTTGCCGCGCGTGCTTTTTGTTTGCCTGGGCAACGTTTGCCGCAGCCAGATGGCCGAAGGCTTCGGCCACAAATACGGAGCCGGCATCTTTGCCACCAGCAGCGCCGGCCTCGCCCCCGGCATGATGGTAGATCCGCTGACGCAACTGGTGATGCTGGAGCGTGGTTGCGATCTGGAGAAACAGTTTCCCAAGACGATCGCCATGGGTGCGCCGCGGGGTGCGGAGCTGGTGGTGAACATGAGCGGCTATCCGTTGCCCGGCAATGTCATTTGGCCATCGATGGAGTGGAAGGTGCCGGACCCGCACACCAAGCCGGTAGGCTATCATCGCGAAATTCGCGACTTGGTGGAGCATCTGGTGATGCAACTGGTGCTTGAATATCGCACGAAGCGGCGATGAGCGCATTCCTCGCCCGCGCGCTCGAGGTCGCCCACACTTTGGGGCTTAGGCAACCTACTGCAGAGCTACTATTGGGCGGCGTCTCTTCGGACGTGGCGCTGATTTCGAGTGACCAGCATCGCTTCGTGGTGAAGCAATCGATTCCCAATTTGCGGGTGGCGGCCGATTGGCCGGTGCATCCTAGCCGCATCTGGCGCGAGGTGGATGCCTTGCGGGCGCTCGCCCCCGCCTTGCCGGCCGGCGCCGTTCCCGCCGTGGTCTACGAGTCGCGCGACGAATACCTTTACGCGATGACCGCCGCACCGGCCGGGGCCGATAGCTGGAAGGCGCAACTGCTCGAAGGCGACATCGACGTTGAGCTTGCCTCGTACATCGGTGCCGTGCATGCCACCATGCTCCGACTGCCCAATCCGCGGCCCGAGTTCGACGACATCACCTTCTTTGAAGAGTTGCGGATTGACCCTTACTATCGCTTCACGGGAGAGCAGCATCCTGACCTGTGCGAACCCTTCGCCCGCGCCGCTGACGCTTGCCGCCGGAATCGCTGGGCCTTGGTTCACGGCGACTTTAGCCCGAAGAACATCATGGCTGGGTCGGGGACGGCGATGATCCTTGATTGGGAGTGCGTCCATTGGGGAGACCCGGCGTTTGATACGGGCTTTCTGCTGAATCACTTGCTGTTGAAGGCGTTCCACCGGCCGCAGGATGCGCCGCTACTGGAGCGCGCGGCGGTGGCCTATCTGGATGCCGTTGTGCCAGTGCCCTTCACCGATACGATGGTCCATCTGCCGCTGCTGTTGATCTGCCGCGTTGACGGGAAGAGTCCCGTGGAGTACATCCGGAGTGAGACGGTGCGCTCCCGGATTCGCCGCTATGCCCGTTCACTATTGGCGGAGCCACCGCAAAATGTGGCTGAGCTATTTGAAAGGCTGTCATGAAGATTCGCTCGCTCGAAGGTTTGGAGATTCTCGATTCGCGTGGCCGTCCTACGGTGGCGGCGATCTGCGAGTTGGAGAATGGGGTTCGCGTGCAAGCGCATGCCCCGAGCGGCGCATCCACCGGCAAGCACGAGGCGCATGAGTTGCGCGATGGCGATGCCGACTGGTACGCGGGCAAGGGCGTGCGTCAGGCGGTGGCGAACATCAGCCGGCTGCGCGAGGCACTGCATGGTGTCGATGCGTTCGACCAAGCCAAAGTGGACCAAGCCCTGTGCGAAGTGGATGGCTCCGCGGACAAGAGCCGGCTTGGTGCGAATGCGCTCCTTGCCGTCTCCTGCGCGGTGGCGCGGGCTGGTGCCGTTTCGCATCACGTGCCACTATGGCGTTGGCTCGCGGGCACGCGCCCGGTCACGATGCCGCTGCCCATGGTGAACATCTTATCGGGCGGACTGCATGCGGGTGGCAACATCGAATTTCAGGACTTTCTGGTGATGCCGCACGGCGTGGTGGGCTATCCGCAGCAGTTGGAGGCCATCGTCCGCGTGCATGCCGCAGCCAAGCAGATCCTGGACGAACGAGGACTCGTCACCACGGGCGTGGCTGATGAGGGCGGTTGGGGTCCACGCTTTGAGTCGAATGAGCAGGCGCTCGAAATTCTCACCGAGGCTATCGGGCGCACCGGCTTCCGAATGTCGATTGCGCTCGATGTGGCTTCGTCGCACTTCTATCGTGATGGCCAGTATCATCTCGCCACCGAAGGGCGCACACTGACGGCCGAAGGCATGGCTGACCTACTCGCCGATTGGAGCCAACGCTATCCCATTCGTTCCGTGGAAGACGCGCTCGAAGAAGACGATTGGGCCGGTTGGCGGACTTTGACGAGCCGAC
>JAYVRS010000537.1:0-5663 GCA_043776185.1 Bryobacteraceae bacterium
TATAGAATCGGGAGATATGCTCACACGGCGGCAGTTCATCGGTACCACCGCGGGGGCGGCTTTGGCGGAGAAACTCTTCGCGGCCCCCAAGGAGTCGAAGACTCCCAATCCCGAGTTGGAGAAGCTCGCCGACCATGCCTTGCGCGAGGCCAAAAAGTACAAAGCCTCATACTGCGACATTCGCATCGTGCGCCTCAGGGACCAATTCATCAACCTGCGGGTTTCTACTGAGCGCGGCACCGGCAAGACGATCGCCGTACCGGGCGTGGCCGAGGATTCGAGCTTCGGCTTTGGCGTGCGGGTGATCGTTAACGGAGCCTGGGGCTTTGCCGCCTCGCCCATCGTCACCGCAGCGGAGATCGCCCGCATCACCGGCGAAGCCGTCATCATCGCCAAGGCCAATGCCAGCCTTCAACCGCAGCCCGTTCGCCTGGCCCCCGTCAAGGCCTACCGCGATCGTTGGGTAACTCCCCATGACAAAGATCCGCTGCTGGTGCCAATGGCGGAGAAACTCGACTTACTCAGCCGGGTGGCCGGCGAAGTGAAGAAGAATACTAAGGTCTTCAGCGGCGCCGCGTCATTAAACTTACGCAGCGAGAATAAATACTTCGCGTCTTCGGAAGGCTCCTCCATCCAACAATATATTCTGCAAATTTACGGCAACGTGGATGCCACGGCGGTCGACCGGGCGAATAACATTTCCCGTTCCCGCACTTACTCGCCAACCCAAGCCTCTGCGGGCTGGGAATACGTCCCCGAAATGAATCTGGAGGAGAACGCCCGGCGCATTCGGGAAGAGGTGGTGGAGCATCTGGCCGCTCCGCCCGTTAAGCCCGGCAAGAAGGACCTCCTGCTGATGCCGAACCACCTGATGCTCACGATTCATGAGAGTGTGGCGCATCCCACTGAACTCGACCGCGCCTTGGGTTATGAGGCGAATTACGCGGGTACCAGTTACATCACGCCCCGCACCATCGGAAAGCGTATCGCTAGCGAGCATTGCACCTTCATTGGCGACCGTACCTCCGCCCGCGCCCTGGGCACCGTAGGTTACGACGATGACGGCGTCAAAGCCACCAGCTTCACCATCATCGACAAAGGCATCTTCAAAAGCTTTCAAACTACGCGCGACCAGGCCCATCTTATTGGTGAAAAAGAATCGCACGGTTGTTCCCAAGCCGACTCCTGGGCCACCGTGCCCTTTCAGCGCATGCCGAACGTCTGGCTGAAGGCCGGCTCGCCCGAGACGACTCTGGAAAAGATGATTTCGGAGATCGACGATGGCGTGCTGATTGACGGCCGCGGCAGTTACTCCATCGATCAGCAACGCTATAACTTTCAGTTCGGCGGCGACGCCTTCTGGGAGATTAAGGGCGGTAAAAAAGGGAACATGATTTCGCGCGTCTCCTATCAGGCCCGCACGCCGGATTTCTGGCAAGCCTGCGACGCCACCGCCGGGCCTTCCTACTGGCGTCAATACGGCACTACCGGGGACGCCAAAGGCGAGCCGACGCAGATTAATTCCATCAGCCACGGATGTTCGCCCACGCGTTTCCGTAACATCGACGTCATACTTACGGACTAACATGCTCACTCGCGAAGAAGGCCAAAAACTCTCTCAAACCGTCCTGGCGCTCACCACGTTTCCGGAATGTCACGTCACCATCACTGCCTCGGAGCAGGTCTACACCCGGTTTGCCAACAACGGCATCACGACGGCTTCCTATAACGTGCGGCATAACTTGTCGATCGTCGTGTCACGCGACGGTCGCGCTGGGTCGATGGCCGTCAACGACTTCGACCCCGCCTCGCTCAAGAAGGCCGTTAAACTGGCTGAAGAACTAGCTGCCATCGCTCCGCCGAATCCGGAGCGTCTAGTACCCGTGGGACCGCAGGAGTTCCCGTCCACCAACGACTTTGACGCGCCGACGGCCGCCGCCCGCGCTCCCGAGATGATTCCCCACATCAAGACCATCATCGACGCGGCGAGGCAAGCGAAGATGGTCGCCGCCGGCTTGATTGAGCGTTCCCAACGTGTCACCAGCATCGCGAACAAGGCCGGGCTATTCGGCTTTCATCGGTCGAGCGATTCGCAGTTAACCACCACCATTCGCCAAGCCGACGGATCCAGTTCCGGTTGGGCGGGGCAGCCCTCGATGAAGCTCTCCGCGCTCGATAGCGGCGCTTTGGCCGCCACCGCGATTGAGAAGTGCCAGCGCTGGAAGAACCCGCAAAGGCTCGCGCCCGGCAACTATACGGTGGTGCTGGAGCCGACGGCTACTGGCGACTTGGTCCGCTTGATGGCCGGTGCCTTTTCGGCACGCAATACCGAAGAGGGCCGGACGTTTTTGAGTAAGCGCGGCGGGGGCAATTTATTGGGCGAAAAGCTATTTCCGGAATTCATCACGCTGCGGATGGATCCCTTCGACCCTCGTCAACCTTCTTCGCCCTGGACCAGCGATTTTCTGCCCACGCGCGCCATCACCTGGGTGGATAAGGGCGTCATCGCCAACCTGGCCTATGACCGTTATTGGGCCTCGAAGACTGGCAAACAACCGACTCCCGACGGCTTCGGCGGCTTCGGTGGAGGCCGGGGCGGTGGAGGTGGCGGAGGTGGTGGCGGTGCCGCAGGCAGCCTGATCATGGAGGGCGGCACGGAGTCGCTGCAGGATTTGATTGCCACCGTGGAACGCGGCCTGCTGGTGACGCACCTCTGGTACATTCGTCCGGTGAATCAACAGACGTTGCAACAAACCGGGCTTACTCGCGACGGACTTTTCCTGATCGAGAACGGCAAGATCGCGGCGCCGGTAACGAACATGCGCTTCCTCGAAAGCCCGGTGCGCCTTTTAAAAAACACCCAGCGCCTGGGGCAAGCGATCCGCGTCCGGGGCCTCGAAGGCGGCATGATGATCGCCCCCGCAATCGTCGCCACCGACGTGCCGCTACCGTCGCTCTCCGACGCGGTCTAGCCTTACTTCAACGGGGCGCACGTCCCGATCAGTTTCTTTAGTGAGGTGATGTTCCGCGCCGTCGTCGGCCCGCCCAAAGCCTTCGCCAATCGTGCGCCCGTCACCGTCGACTCGCCCATGCCCTGGTGCCCTAACCAGTAAAGCTCGCGTTCACCGAAGCTCAACACGTCCACGCTGTTCGATAACGCGATTACCTGCTTCCGGTTCGCGGCCGCAGGTAACTCGCGCAGGAACCCTACGTACACCTGGGAGCCGCCAGCCAACTCGGCGGCAAAGAGCCGCTCCACGGCCAGCGTTAGTTCGCACAACTCAGCCAGTGAGCGGACGAACGTCTCCACCTCGTAGCCCAACTTAGACAAAAGGTGCTGCTCAATGCGGCTCTCCAGCGCCGCCGGCTTTAATGGCGAATCGAAAATGACATTGCCACTCGCGATAAATGTCCGCACTTTGGTAAAACCAAAATCCACAAAGTAAGACGATAACGCCTCCATCTTGATGCGGCGGCCGCCGACGTTGATGGCGCGCAGGAAAGCAATGTGCTGAGCCACTTACTTAGTAACACGCCGGCGGGCGGGCAATGCCGTCAGCGGCTTCGCACCTAACTCCGCAAGTTGCTCCAAGGCGAGCTTGCCGGCGTCGCTCTTCGGGAAGCGCTTGCTCACCGTGCGGAACTCGACGATCGCTTTGGGCTTGTCGTTCTGTTTTAAGTAAGTCATACCCTTCATATAAATAGCTTCGGGCGTCTTGGGATTTTCGGGATACTGGGTGAGCACTAAGTCAAAGGCTTTTAGCGCGTCGTCCAGCTTCTCGGTATTGAACAAGATACTCCCAATCTGGAATTGCGCATTGGGGGCGAGATCGGTGTTGCCATACCATTTTAGAAAGTCAGTAAACTGCTGCTGCGATAAGTCATTTTGGCCGGCGCGCTTGTCTTTGGTGGCGTTCTCGTACAGCTTTTCGGCCGTCATGCCGGCGGGCGGCGTGGCCGAGGTGGTGTAAGTCTCCGGCTTTGGCGCTTCGGGTTTCGTGATGAGAATATCCAACTTGGCGCTGATGTCGGCCAAGGCCGTTTGCAGCTTACCGACTTTGGCATTCACTTCGGCGACACTATCGCGTACCGCGCCAAAGTCATTGCCCAACTGGTCCACCTTGGTACTCGTCGCGGAGAGTGACGCGCCGAAGCTCTTCTCCTGCGTCTCCATGCGACGCTTCAGCGCCTCTTCCACATTGGCCAACGTGGCGCCGTTCTTGGCCGCATTGGCCAGCGTCTGTTCGGCAGTGGCATTCATGCGATCCACGGTCTTTTGGATGTTGCGGATCTCATCCGTCATCATCGCGACGTCGCGCTGCACCTCGGCCAAGTCATTCCGCTTTTGGGCAAAAGTAAGCAATGGCAATATCAGGGCGAAAGCGATTCTCTTCATACGCTTACAGTTTAAGGGATTTTTCTCGCGGAGGGGTGCAAATTCAGTAACCCCTCCCATCGGCTATCGGCTACTGACCGGCGGCGAAATGCGCGCGACGATTCTTTTGCCAGCAATCTTCGCTGGCATCGGTGCAGCTCTGCCGCTCTTTGCCATAGGTCACTGACTTCAGCTTGTCGCCCGAGAGGCCAAGCTGCACCAGGAACTCGCGCGCGGCATTCGCCCGGCGCTCGCCCAAGCCAAGGTTGTACTCGGCTGAACCACGGTCATCGCAATGGCCTTCGACGATCACGCTGGCATTGTTGAATTTGCCGAAGATCTCCTTCAAGCCATCGGAGTTGCGCTGCAAAGTGGCGCGGGCATCCTCACGGATCTCTGCCGAGTCATACCCGAAGTAGGCATCCTTCACCAAACGTTCGAGCGCGGCGGTGACATCTTCGGTCACCCCCGGGGTGAGATCCTTGGGCTTCTCCGTCGGCGCAGTGACATTAATGCTCACGCGAGCGGTCTCCGTGCCACCGGGCCCAGAGGCGCGCAAGATGTAGGTGGTGGACGTGGTGGGATACACTTGGCGGCTGCCGGAAGCAGCCACGGTGCCCACTCCGGGCTCGATGGTAACGGCGTCCGAATTCTGCACCGCCCAACGCAAGGTAACCGCATCGCCGCGGACGACGGTGAGCGGGTCTCCATTGAAGGAGATCACCGGCTTCGCCACTGGCGCGTCCGGAATTTTGGCTGCCGGCGTAATCGGCGCGGGCGGCGTAGCGGCGGTTATCTTCTTCTTACAACCAGTGCCGGCCACCATCAGTGCCAGCGCCAGAGCCATCATCTGCATCACACGCATCGTTCTGTGAAGTCTCATCTGATTTGTTCTCGTTTCCCTCCTGAAGACTTGCTTCAGGCTTTCATTCTCTTAACTTTACCCAACTGCCAAGCCTTTGTTAACACAAAAATGAAAATTTCTTCTTTTAATGCGTCCAGGCTGGTTTTTCATTCGACCCAGTGAACGTCAATTGCTTCAACTGGCTTCCATCGGCCAACATCGAATAGATCTGTACCTGCCGGCCGACGGTTCGCGAAAAGACCAGGTGACGGCCGTCCGGGCCCCACGCCGGATTCTCGCTGCGAGTTCCGCTGGTGAGCTGCACGTACTTTTTGGAGGCCACATCCATCACAAAGATGGACCAATTGCCCGGCTCCAGCCCGGCCGTCCAGGCAAAGGCCACAAACTGCCCATCCGGGTGCCAGGATGGGTTTGAGGCTTCGC
>JAYVRS010000538.1:0-5660 GCA_043776185.1 Bryobacteraceae bacterium
GGCCGTTGGTGTCGTAGGTGTATTCCTGGAAGGCCAGCAAAGCTAATAAAGCGATCATGCCTTAATCCTACGGCCCAATGGCCGGGGCCACAATGAGGCAAACACCCTATACTGAAAGGACATGAAGCGGTTTTACATTGAGACATTTGGCTGCCAGATGAATGCCCATGACTCGGAAAAAGTGATTGGCACGCTGGTGGGGCGCGGCTACGAGCAAGTGGCTACGCCCGATGCCGCCGAGTTAATCATGTACAACACCTGCTCCATCCGCGACAAGGCGGAGCAGAAGGTCTTCGCGCGCTTGCAGGATTTTAAGCGCCAACACGCCGGCAAAACCTTCGCCGTGCTGGGCTGCGTGGCGCAGCAGGAGGGCGAGAAGATCTTTGAACGCGCCCCGCATGTGAGTATGGTGGTGGGTTCGGCGAGCTACAACAAGCTGCCGGAGTTACTCGTGCAGATTGAGCGCGGCGACAAACGGGTCACTGGTTTGAGCCTGGATACCGAGGATACTTTCGAGACGCCGCTGACGCGCCGCGACAATCCGCATAAGGCTTACATCACCATCATCGAGGGCTGCGACAAGAGTTGCGCCTATTGTGTGGTTCCGTTTACGCGAGGCCCGGAACGCAGCCGGACTTTGGAGTCCGTGCTGCGCGAGGCCCGTGAGTTAGTGCAGATGGGCTATAGCGAGATCCAGTTACTGGGCCAGAACGTGAATAGCTTTCGCGATTCAGCGATTCCGGGGAGTAGCCTGGGCCATGACTTTGCCTACTTACTGCGCCGCATCGGCGAAGTGGAAGGCCTGCGCCGCGTCCGGTTTACGACGTCGCATCCGCGCGACTTTGTCAAAGATATTGTCGACGCGATCGATGACAATCCGGTGCTGTGTAACCATATTCATCTCCCGGTGCAGTCGGGCTCCACGGCGGTGCTGGATCGCATGCAGCGCCTTTATACGCGTGAGGAATATCTGCGGCGCATCGAGTGGATGCACCTCGCTAAGCGGCAGATTGCCATTACCACGGACCTGATCGTCGGCTTCCCGGGCGAAACCGAAGCTGATTTTGACCAGACGATGAGCTTACTGGATGCCGTTGGTTATGAGTCCATGTTTATCTTCAAATATTCACGCCGGCCTAACACGCCGGCCCTACAATACGAAGACCACATCACCGAAGAAGAGAAGACGCGGCGGTTCCTGATCTTACAGGAAAAACAGCGCGCCTTACAGATTCGGCAAAATGCCGAGTTACTCGGACGAGTGGAAGATGTTCTGGTGGAGGGCTGGAATAGCGCGACGGGCCAATGGATCGGCAAGACTTCGCAGAACCGGACGCTCAACTTCGTGCACCCGGGCGGCCGCGAGGCCAACTTACTCGGGCAATACGCGGAAGCGCGCGTTACGCGGACTGGCCCTAGTTCTATGGGCGGCGAGGCGGCTTAGTGGGGCGCATTTCAGAGCGGTTTCGTCCCCCGGCTGACGCCGTGGGCTAGGCATCACGCGGCCGTAGATACCATTCGAGCGACTCTTCCCGGCTCAGTCGCGCTGGTTCTTGCGCCGCTTCGGGATGAGTGGCGCGATAGCGAGCCAAGGCCAGATTCTGCAGCTTAGCCACCACCTTGGGTTCCTTGGCCGACAGATTCGCGAACTCGCCGGAATCTTTCTGTAAGTCAAATAACTTCACATAGCGACCCGGCTTAGGGTTATCGGTCTCGTAGCCGTCGGTTCGTTGACGCTGGCCTGAGCCAAAGATCAACTTCCATTGCGCGTTCATCACGAAGCACTCCTCATTCTCCAGATAGGCGCTGAAGACATGGTCACGTGGCTGCGAAACGGATCGCCTCTCCAGGTAAGGCCGTAGGCTCTGCCCATGCCGCACCGGCAAACCTGGCACGCCTAGTAAGTCAGTGAGCGTGTGCGGTAGGTCAATGTGCTCGGTGAGGTCCTGCACGGTTTCTTGCCGGATCTTGCCCGGCCAACGCATCATGAGCGGGACGTGTAAGGATGGCGTATAGCCACAGTGCTTCTCAAACCGCCCATGCTGGCCTAACGAATAACCGTGGTCGGCCACATACACGACCAAGGTGTTCTCTTCTAACCCATGTTTCTTGAGTAAGTCGAGCGCGCGACCTACGTTGCGGTCCAGAAATCTAACGGAGGTGTAGTAAGAGGCAATAATGCCTTGTTTTTCTTCCGGGCGTAAGTCCCGAAAGATCAACGGAATCTGGCCGGCATCCTCCGGACCGACGCGAGGCACCGGAAAACGGCGCGGATTAAAATAGTCGCGATCCTCGGCGGGGAAATCATAAGGAGAATGGGGCTCCTGAAAACTGAGCCACAGCGCAAAGGGCTGCTCTCGATGGGCTCCGATAAACTCATCAGCCAGCTTCAACTGATACAGCGACTTCATCTCGGCTTCCACTCTCGCAAAGGGTAACTTCTCCGCATTGAGCCAGACGCGCGCCGGATCCTGGAAGGGACGCCAGGCCGGCTTGGCCCGTACTCCCTCCGGCAATGGACTCGGCTTCACCGCCGCCAGCCAGGCCCGCTGCACTTCGCCCTCCGTCTGGCAATAGTCGAAGCCATGCAGCCCAGCTTGGCCAGGTTGGTTGAAGTGCATCTTGCCGATGACGCCGGTGCGATATCCGGCTTGCTTCAACTGCTTGGCCACGGTCGGCTTCTGCGTCGAGAGGGCGGTCTTCAGCACTGTCACGCCGGCGGCATGGGGCAATTGGCCCGTCAGCAGACTCTGCCGCGATGGCGTGCAGACCGGCGAATTGCAGTAATGCCGCGCAAAACGGGTACCCTGGCTAGCGAGGCGATCCAGATTCGGCGTTTCCGCCAGCGCATTCCCGTGCGCCCCCAGCACGTATCCCGCGTGATCATCGGCGATCATGTAGAGCAGGTTGGGCCGCCGGGGAGCCTGATAAGCGGCCCCGGCGAAAGTGGCCAAGGCCTGTCGTCGACTGGTCATGCTGAAGAGTTTATCGCTTACTGGCGCTTTGCCGGCAATACTATTTGCGCCAGAACGCTCAACGGAATCGCCGCTAAGTGCGAATCCCGATGCACGAGTTGGAAGCCGCGCGCGATCGCCGCGCCCGCGATCAAGGAAGCAACCGCCGGAATGCGCACTCCCACGGTCTGGCGCAATCTAAACGCCGCCTCGGCTACCTCGCGCGTGATGTCTCGCCGCCACCCAATCAAAACGCGCGCCAGCCTCTAAACCCATCTCGCGGGTAATCTGCACGGGAACTGTTACTTGATTCTTACCTGTCAAGGCCGTAGTGATGTACTTGATTGTAACGAATCAAGTATGATATTGCCAATATGCGACTTCTGATCCTCCTATTGCTCTGTGGAACCTTGAACGCCATCGAAATGCGCATCTACGTGATGGGCCTGCTTTACCGTGGACCCAATGCGAGTGCCGAAGTGACGGAGACTTCTAAGAAACTGCAAGCCGGACACATGGCCAACATCAACAAAATGGCGGCCGAGGGACACCTGCTGATTGCCGGTCCGATGGGCGACCAGGGCGAGCTTCGCGGCATCTTCATTTTCGATACCGACGACGTGAAGAAGGCGCAGGAGTGGTGCGACCAGGATCCGGCTATCCGGGCCGGCACGCTGCGGGTGGAACTCCACCAGTGGTATGCGGCCAAGGGCCTCACTTACGATAAGTCATCCGAAAAGAAGCCGTAGCGCTCGGCGGTAAGCAACTCTCCCCGCCAGAACTGTTGCTCGCGCCGCAACAGTCCGGCGCTGGCGAACTCAGCCGGGTAGTCCGGAATCTGGCGCGCCCGTAAGTCCGTGGTTAAGGCAAAGAAACGGTACATGACGGTGAGCCATAGTTTGGCGTGCCACCTTCGTATCCCGGCGGCAGGCAAGTGAAACTCACCTACTAGCCAACATCCGTGCGGATCCAGCAGCGGTACGGTCGACCGAATCAATTGGCGCGCTTCATCGGCGGTGAGGCAATCGAGGAAAAAGTTCGTGACGATCGCGTCATAGGTGACGAGAGGCAACGATTGTAGGGCATCCTGGTGCCAGAACCGGACGCGGGGTAAATCTGGGGGCGCCACCCTGGCCCGCGCTAAAGCCAGCATCCGCTCGCTGGCGTCGACCACGTCCACTTGAACTTCGGCGTTGTGGGCGAGTAACTGGGCCAGGAAGCGGCCATCCCCTTCGCCCAAAATTAAAATGCGTTGGGCCGTAGCCGCGGGCGCTATTAAACTGTACCGGCAGCGCTCGAGAGAGCGCCCGAAGGCGAGATACTCGAGCGTGCGATAAATCCGGGCGAGCGGATCGGCATTCATAGCAGTAACAAGGGTGGCGCGAGTAACACCGCGTCCACTAACACTCGCCGCGCCGCCAATCCCACCCGGCTGCCGAACGAATGAATCAACGCTAAGGAAGCGGCGGACATCGCAATGGCGTTAGACCATCGGCCGGGAAACGCGATGGGGCAAATGAGTGCCAACGCGAGTACCCAGACGAGATACCAGCGAGTTGACTGCATCGGCGTCGCGCGTTCGCCGTATTCAATCGCCAACAGATTGGCCAGGCATAATAAGCAGAACGAAAGGGCGGCCGGCAGTAAGTTCAGCACGGGCTGAGTGGTCCGGGTGAAGGCCACCAGAAATGTACCGACCGTAAAAAGAATAGCGACGGCGGCTTCCTTGGGAAACGCGATGGATATTCCGTGCAGGATGAAGAAATAGAGGCTGACTCCGGCGAAGGTCAGCAGTCCGGTGCGGAAGACAGCGGGGAGTAACTCAAAGAGAATCAGGACGGCGTCGACGGCCAGGATGATGGCCGCAGTTGCGTAGGCGGCCCGGCGATGCGCGCGATAGAACTGATGCCGCTCCGGCTCGGGGGCCAGCGCCGGTTGGCGGGTATCGAGCAGCCGGTCGGCAATATAGATTAGCCATACCGTGAGAAATAAAATTATACGCGCCACGATGCGCAACGGCGTGCCGGTTGATTCGGCCAGCAACGCTTGCCACGCCACCGCCACCAGCGGCGCGTCCAAGCTCCACAAGTTCGGAAGCAGCCAAAGCGGGATGGACTTCATCCCCCGCGCTTCGTCTTCGTAAAGTCGTGCGGGGCGTGGCACCCCGCGCAGGAAACTTTGGCGGCGATGGCTGGCTTAGCCGAACACGCCGGGGGAAGCGTGGGGTGGCAACTTTGGCAACGCGCCGCCATGGCCGCTAAAGGCCGCGGCGCATGATTGCCATGGCAGGTAGCGCATTGCGCCGACTTCCCCCCCGCCACTAACACGGCCGCATGCCGGCTGGTATCGTAACTCTGGCGTTGCGCCACATGGCAGCCACCGCACAGCACCGGCACTTGCTCACGCGTCGCGATCTTATCCGGGGCGGCGCCGCCGTTGGCCAAGCGGTGCTTTTCGCTCGCGCCATGGCAGGAATCGCAACCTACATTTTTCTTGAAATGCGGATGACTTTCTACGTCGCCAGCGGCTTCGCTATGGCAGGCCCGGCAAAGCTCATGCACCTGGGCACTCATCGATAGCGCCAACAAAAAGAGCAAGTACCTCATGCCATGTGTTTCCGCACCAACCGGCGCGTGATGGTCCCCAGGTTTGGTTGTCCGGCGAGGGCCATGGCCAACTTCAGTTCGGCGTTCAGCATCCACATCA
>JAYVRS010000539.1:0-5655 GCA_043776185.1 Bryobacteraceae bacterium
TAGCCTCCGCTGCGCTCCGGAGCTTGCCTTTTCGATCACTCTCCGGCAAAATCGAAATGCCAGCGTCGCTTCGCTCCGATCGCTTGATCGACTAGCGGAGAATCGTGATCGAGTTCTGAGGAGAACTCTGATCGATTGCGTGAGAATAGCCAGTAACCGGTAAAACACGCCGAAGTTCTGCCGCTATGGACCCCTTGAGCAAAACGGGAAGGCACGGGGCCGAGGTAGGTACAACGGGCAGGCGATGCGAGGCGATAACCTTGCTACAGGGCGTCTGACTTACTCAATTTTGAGCCGGACCATGTTCGAGACACGATCGTCGGCGACGACAATGAGATCCTGCTCACCGCCGCCGCGCTTACCGGACGGTAGTTCCAGCACGAGTTCATCGTCGTAGCCGTTTTCCGGCCTAAGACCATAGCGGAGTACTCTGATCGGCGTGCCACCGAGCGTGGCTGCGATTCGCGTCGCTTGGCGGAATCCGGTGCCGAATACGCGGACCTCTTGTGGCACCCTCACTGCCACGCTGCGGCACTCGCTCGCATCGAATTCCGACAGCGCCTGCCCTATGGAATCCTCACCATTCACCGGGCGGCGCGCGTTCATCGTGGCCGTAAAGAAGCCCGGAGCTACGTGGGCCACGATCGCCGACCCTGCCAAGCTCGCGCGCCCCTCGAGACGAATGAGTTCGAGGTGAGCCAGGCCCACGGCGGTTTCGGCGTCGATCAGGAAGTTCACGCTGCCGATGCCGGCGTAGAATCGAGGGGCCTATCGCTCGAACCCGGCGGCATCAATGTTCCGGCGTAAGCGAGGGGCAAGCCCTCCGGCACGGCGGTGCCGCGTAGCGTGAACGGCGATCCCGTGGCGTCGATCAGTTGGTTACCCGTAACCCGCAGTGGTCCCTTCACCACGGGCAGCAAGCTAGTTTGCCCCCACAGTGCAATGGCCAGCATCGGAAGCAGAGCGAGCTGGCGCATAGGGTGGTTAGGCCCGCCCGGCGAACTCCCGGTTTTCCGTCGACACCTTTACCTTTTCGCCTTCTTTGATAAACAGCGGCACTTTGAGCTCAAGACCCGTCTCCAAACGGCAGACCTTGTTGCCGCTGCCGCTGGACGTGTCACCCTTCACGCCTGGTTCGGCGTAGGCCACGTTCAGCTCGACAAACATGGGTAACTGCAGGCCAATCGGATTGCCGTTGTACTTTTGCAACTGGATCAGCGTGCCTTCAATCAGCACCTCAAGAGCATTGCCCATCACGTCTTCGGACAGCGTCAGCGTCTCAAAACTCTCCTGGTCCAGAAAGTGCGAGCCTTCGTTGTCGCTATAGAGATAGGACGCGGCGACCATCACCAAGTCCGGCTCCTTGAACTTGTCGCTGGCCTTGTAAGTCTTCTCGAAAACCGCGTTGGTCAGCAGGTTACGAACCTTTAGCCGCACCAGCGTCTGCCCCCCTCGGGCCGTGGGCGAACTGATGTCCGCCTCCAGGCAGTAAAAGGGCGTGTTGTCTATCTCAAACACCGAGCGGCGTTTGACGTTAATCGCTTCAATCAATGCGGCCATGAATTCCAAGTATAAGCCACGCCGCCTATTTGGACGCATCCAAGGCGAAGGCCGTAATGCTGTCATCGGTGACTGGATTATTGAAGAACCCGCCGCCCGTGGAGGCAATCACCACATACTGCCGGCCATCGCGACCCTGATAGGTCATCGGTGTCGCCTCGGCCGCGCCACCCAGCTTCACCGTCCAAAGCTCCTTACCCGTCTTGCCATCAAAGGCGCGGAAGCGGGCGTCATCGGTGGCACCGACAAAGACGAGTCCGCTGGCCGTGGCGATGGTGCCGCCGTTGCCAGGCCGCCCGGTGTTTTGCTGGCCGGCCGGCAGGCTATCGGTAACGCCCAGCGGCACGCGCCAAACGAACTCGCCGGTATTCACGTTCACCGCCGTCAACTGTCCCCAGGGCGGTTGCTGACACGGCAGTTGCTGCGTGGAGCCATTCTTGCCGGGAATGCTGAAGCGACCGCCGCCGATCCCCTCATAAGGGCCATCGGGATCGACGCGATTGCCCATGCCACGGCCGATGGCCCGGCCGGCACTCATATCATGATCCTTAATGCCGGTGATTTGCCCTAAGTCGTTTGAGTTAATAAATAGATACCCCAATTGCGGGTTGAATGAGACGCCCCCCCAATTTACTCCACCATGATTGCCGGGAAAACGCGCGCCTAATTTGTTGTAACTCACCGGCAGATAGGGCCCACCGAGTTGTAAGTCCTTCATCAGGGCCCGGCAGGCGGTTTCGAGCTCCGGCGTTACGGTGGCTACTTCGTCCATGGTCATCGTCATGCGCGACAACGGCGGCGGTTTCAGTGGGAAAGGCTGCGTCTTCGACGTGCGTTCTAGCGGCACCTCGCTTTGCGGCACCGGCCGTTCTTCGACGCCGTAGATCGGCTTGCCCGTCACGCGATCCAGCAGAAACAGCAGACCCAGTTTGTTAATGGCCGCCACGGCGGGAATTGTCTTGCCGCCGCGTTTGATGTCCAGCAGCACCGGCGCACCGGTTAAATCGGCGTCCCAGATATCGTGATGCACAATCTGGAAATGCCACAGATATTTGCCGGTCTTGGCATCGGCCGCCACCAGGCTGCTGCTGAAGAGATTGTCGCCGGCGCGGTCGCCGCCATATTGATCCACTGACGGCGCGCCGAACGGCATGTAGACAATGCCGCGTTGCGCGTCCACCGTGATGAAACCCCACACGTTCACGCCCGAGCGGTTCTTCCAACTGTCGCCCGCCCAGGTGTCGATAAATGTTTCACCCGCGCGCGGGACGGAATGAAACGTCCACGCGACCTTGCCCGTGTGCATGTCCCAGGCGCGCACGTCGCCGGCCGGCCCTAGCGGCGGGTTCTCCTGCGTGGTGCCGCCGGCGATCACGAAGTTCTGATAAACGATGGGCGGTGAGGTGAGGCCATTGCGCCCCGGCATGCCCCGCATGATGTCTTCGGTATTCATGTTGACGATGCCGTTGTCGCCGAACTCCAGGTTGGGCTTGCCGGTCTTGGCGTTGATCGAGAAGAGCCGTCCATTGCTGGAGCCGAAGACAATCTGCGCGGGCGTGCGGCTGTCGCCGGCCCAGTATTCCACTCCACGGGTAGCCGGGTAGCCGCCCCCCGCGAGCGTGTAGGCCCACACTTCTTTGCCCGTGGTGGCGTCGATGGCCACCACGCGGCCATACGGCGTGGACAGGTACATCAGTCCGTTGATCACCAGCGGCGTGACGGTGCTGGGGCTAAGGCCGTTGGCGGAACGTCGCGGAAATCCTTCGGGCGCATCGCCCACTGCGCCTCCGGTATTGCGCGCCACGGGAGGAGGAATTACGGCGGGAGTGGCGCTGCCGCCGGGCTTCATGTGATAAATCCAAGCCACCTTAAGCTGGTCGACGTTGGTGGGCTTGATCTCCGTCAGGGGCGAAAATCGCATGCCACCGGCATCGTGGCCATAGGTGGGCCATTCTTTGGCCGCGTTATTTGCTCCTTTGGTCTGCGCCAGGGCACCGCCGGCCAGCATCGCCAGCCATGCCAGTCGGACGCCTATGGGAAGCTTCATCATCGATATCCGTCCTGTTCGATTTGCCGGGCTCTTGCCGGGCCAAGATCGATTATAGTAGGCCGGACTCCAGCATATTGTCACCCCTCCCAACGTGGGACACCCGAAAACCATGCCAAGCTAAAGAGGCATGCTGAGCTCGACTCGTCTACTGGTTTACACCCTCGCCGTTCTTCTCGCTATTGCCCAACGGGGCGTGGCCCAAACCGAAGACCTTCCCGAAGGTAACGGCAAGGAGACCTTCGTTCGCATGTGCTCCAACTGCCATGCCGCCAAGCGCGTCACCAAAACCAGATTCCCCAAGAAATTCTGGGAAAGCACCGTGGATGACATGGTCTCTCGCGGCGCCGAAGGTACCGAAGAGGACGCCATGATCGTCATCAGCTATCTCTCCCGCAATTTCGGCAAGCCCCTCGACATCAACCAGGCCACCGCCAAAGCCATCCAGGCCGGTCTCTCTTTTTCCGCCACCGACGCGGAGCGCATCGTGCGCCATCGCACAGAAAACGGCTCTTTCAAGACCTTCGACGATCTGCTGAAGGTGCAGGGAGTGAACGCCAAGGTGCTGGACGAACAGAAGAATAACATCCGCTATTGAACCTTCGGGCAATAATAAGGAATGACTTTGCGCCTCTCTAGCCTGATGCTGTTCGCCTCGCTCCCACTGCTTGCCCAAGATCAGACGGCGGGTCAGCGCGCTTACGACACTCGCTGCGGGCGCTGCCACGGCGGCGATGGACGCGGCAGCGATATGGCTCCCTCCCTGCTGCGCGGCGTGGGCTCGCGTGACGACGCGCAATTCACGGCGTTGATCCGCACCGGCATTCCGGGCAAGATGCCGGGCAGCAATGTGGGCGACGACGAACTCAAAGCGCTCATCAGCCACGCCCGACTGCTGCGCGCCCGCAGCCGGCAGCGTCCCGTGGTTCGCGAGACCGTCGAGCTTACCGATGGCCGTAAGCTCGAAGGCGAAGTGCTTGGCCAAGGGTTCACCGACAAACAACTACGCAGTAACGGCAAGCTCTACCTGTTGCGCCGCGCGCCGGGCGACAAGTACCGCGAGGTGACGTCGTCGCTCGATTGGCCAGGCTACAACGGCGACTCGCGTGGTAATCGCTACACCGCCATGACCCAGATCAACAAGCAAAACGTGGCCGGGATGACGGCCAAGTGGGTCTTTACCATCCCCAACGGCGCCCGCATGCAAGGCACGCCGGTGGTGGTGAAAGGAGTCATGTATGTGACGGACGTCAATCAATGCATCGCCCTCGATGCCGGCACCGGCCGGCAGCTTTGGCAGTGGCGTCGGCCGCTGACCCCGGGCACGGTGGGCGCCAGTTCCAACCGCGGCGTCGCCGTTATTGAGGATCGCGTCTTCATCGCTACTGACCACGCCCATCTGGTCGCCCTCAATCGCCACACCGGCGAAGAGATCTGGGATGCCGAGACGGCCGACTTCCGTCAAAACTACTTTGCCACCGGCGCACCGCTTGCCGTCGGCAACCTGGCGCTCACCGGCGTTGGTGGCGGCGAGCACGGCACGCGCGGCTTCGTCGCCGCCTATGACGCCCAAACCGGCAAGGAAGCGTGGCGCTTCTGGACCGTCCCCGGGCGCGGCGAGCCGGGTTCTGAAACCTGGAAAGGCAAGGACCTCGAACACGGCGGCGGCTCTACCTGGCTCACCGGCACCTACGACCCGGAGCTCGATACCATCTACTGGCCCATCGGCAATCCGTCCAAAGAATACGACGGCGCCGATCGCGAAGGCGATAACCTTTACACCGACTCTGTCGTAGCGCTCGACCCCAAAACCGGCAAACTCAAGTGGCACTTCCAGTTCACGCCGCACGACCTCTGGGATTGGGACGCTACCGAAACGCCCTTGCTCATCAACGCCGTTTGGGAAGGCCAGCCTCGCAAGCTGCTGCTGCACGGCAATCGCAACGGATTCTTTTATGTGCTTGATCGCACCAATGGCAAAGTGCTTCTTGTGAAGCAATTCGTCAAGAAGCTCACCTGGGCCACCGGGATGACGCCCGAAGGCCGTC
>JAYVRS010000540.1:0-1770 GCA_043776185.1 Bryobacteraceae bacterium
GCGATCAATGGGTGGGGCTCAACCGTCACACCCAACAGCTTAGCCACCTCAGTGGGCCCCCGCTTGGCGGCCAATGAACGGGCTGTTTCGTCTTCGCCGGTGATCGTGGTGTCGGCGCCCGCCGCCAACAGCAGCTTCACCGCCCCGGCCGGCAAGGTGTCCGAACCAGCGGCAAACATCAAAGGAGAGTAGCCGCGATCATCGCGAGTATTCACGGGCGCGCCAGCCGCCAGCAAGAGCTTCACCGTCTCTTCGACGCCCGCCGTGGCTGCGAAGCCGAGGGCGGTCTCGCGCCGCTTGTTGAGTACCTTCGGGTCGGCACCGGCCTCCAGCAGCAGCTGCACCGCGCGAGGGTTCCCGTTCGTGGCCGCCGACATCAGCGCCGTGGAACCTGCCCCGCTTTTCGTATTCGCCTTGGCACCCTTCGCCAGCAGTTGGCCCACCACCGCCGCGTCACCCCGCAAGGCCGCCGCCATCAGCGGCGTTTGCCCGCCAGCCGTAGCTAAGTTCGTATCGGCCCCCTGGGCTAGTAAGAGCGCGACGATCGCCTGGCCATTCGCCAGTGACGCCGCCTGATAGAGAGGAGTCCGCCCGTCAGCTTGCATGGCATTGATGGCCGCGTCGCGGCCCAATAGCAACCGGACCTTGGCCTCGTCGTGGATTGCCCAATGCAGAGGTGTCGAGCCTCGCCGATTCTTGGCGTTCACCCCGGCGCCTTGCTCCAGCAGTAGCTTGATGGTCGCCAAAGACCCGAAGCCGGCCGCATGGTGCAGCAGCGTCGATCCCTCGCGATCGTGCGCCTTCACCAGGGTTGGATCCGCCGCCAGCATCGCTTGCACTCGTCGCGTGTCGCTCAGCCGCACCGCGCTGATCAAAGAGGCCACCTTCGGATCGAGTGCTGCCACCGGAGGCTCGTACTTGATCTCCATCCGGAAGTCGGCACCCTGGTCAATCCAGGCCCGCAGTAGGGCAATGTCGTCATCGGAGAGTGCCCCGGTAGGAGGCATCTGCAAGCCACCATCGCCGTTCACCAAACGACGAATCAGCTTGCTGGTCGCGCTATTGCCTGGAGTAATAACCGGACCATAATCACCGCCCCGCATGGCCGCCTGTCGCCGGTCCAGTCGCAGACCCGACTGTTGCACGTCCGCTCCATGGCAGGAATGGCAGTTTTGCGCCAGAATTGGCTGAATGTCCTTCTCAAAATCGACCTTGATTTGAGCCGCTGGGGGTAGCTTGATCTGGGCGGCCAAAAGCCCGCACCCCGCCACCAATAGAATAATCGCGCGCATACCGCCTCCACAGTGGGAACCTTGAGTGGTCCCGGGCCGAACTTATCACGCGGCAACGTGCAAGTCAATGGGCCCTAGGCTAAGTTACTCGTCGACGGGTAACTCCGGCCGATAGCGGTAGCTCGGGAAGAAGCCAGGGTTGCCCATGTCGATTCCCCGATCGGCCAGTTTCTCCCGGTGCGCCGCCTCCAGCTCTCGATACCGCACCGCGTCCAGAATCCAGCTGCCTGTATAGAACTCGTGCGTCAGCGGAGAAAACTTGCGTTTGAACTGATACAAAGTATCTTCGCGACCGCCCAGTCCGCCCCCTAGATGGAAGGCCTTCAAGCCCCGGCTGGTGCCCCAGGCCCGAACGTCATCCAGTAAGATTTTGAGCGGCGAATAAGTCACTAACTCGGCATTGATGCCCGTCAAGTGGGCGTGTAAGTAAGGTCCATATTCAATCGCGATCAGTGCCGCCGCCACCTCGCCATTGAAC
>JAYVRS010000541.1:0-5654 GCA_043776185.1 Bryobacteraceae bacterium
GAACAACCTCGGAAACGTGTATAAGTTCTTAGGGGAGCAACAGAAGGCGCTGGAATACTACAACCAAGCATTGCCAATTCATCGTGCGGTCGGCGACCGGACAAGCGAGGCTAAAGCCCTGACCAGCCTCGGAAGCGTGTATTCGTCTTTAGGGGAGCAACAGAAGGCGCTGGGATACTACAACCAAGCATTGCCAATTCATCGTGCGGTCGGCGACCGGACAAGCGAGGCCGAAACCCTGCACAATCTGAAAGACTATTGGCGATCTGCAGGAAATTCCACACTTGCAATTTTCTTCGGAAAGCGAGGAATCAACTTATATCAGCAACTCCGTCGCGACATCCAAGGCCTCGACCAAGAACTCCAGCAAAGCTACCTCAAAACCGTAACCCACAGCTACCGCGAGCTAACCGACCTCCTCATCGCCCAAGGCCGCATCGCCGAAGCCGAGCAAGTCCTCGGACTGCTCAAGGAGCAAGAATACTTCGACTACGTCCGCCGCGCCGCCTCCGAGGAATCCGCCATCTCCGGCCGCGCCACCCTCACCCCCGACGAAGCCGCCGCCGATACCAGCTACAACGCCATCGCCGACAAACTCGTCGCTATCGGCGCAGAACGCGGCACGCTCTTCGCCAAGAAATCTCGCACCCCCGAAGAAGACCAGCGCATGGACGCGCTCGAAAAACAACTCGCGGTCGGCAACACCGAATTCGAAAGCTTCCTCACCCACCTCGGCAACAGCTTCAACGCCAAGCAGCAGCGCCAAACACTGCGCGACGTCCGGGGTATCATGGAAGATCTGCGCGAACTCCCCGCCGGCACAGTCGCCATCCACACGATCGTTGGCGAAAACAAGTTCACCGCCATCCTCACCACGCCCGACGTGCAGAAAGCCTATACCTTCCCCATCAAGGAAGCCGCCTTCAATCTCAAAGTCTCCGGCTTCCGCCAAGTCGCCGTCAACCCCAAGCTCGACCCGCGCCCGCTCGGCCTCGAACTCTACAACATCATCATCGCCCCCATGGCCACCGACCTGCGCCAAGCCGGCGCCAAGACTCTCATGTTCTCGCTCGACGGCACCCTGCGCTACCTCCCACTGGCCGCGCTCTACGATGGCCAGCAATATCTCATTGAACAATACCGGCTCTCGGTGATGACGCTGGCCAGCAACTCGCGCTTGAAGGACAAGCCCGATGCCCAATGGCGTGCCGCCGGGTTCGGCGTCACCAAGGCGTTCGAAGGATCGTCGGCGCTGCCCTCGGTATCAGCGGAACTGTCGGGCATCATCGCGGCCAACCAGGGCGATACCGGCCCGCTCGGCGGCGAGATCATGCTCGACGAAAAGTTCACCCAGCAATCCATGCGGCAGACGTTGCGCAAGGGTTACCCCGTGGTCCACATTGCGAGCCACTTCCAGTTCAAACCGGGCAATGAGACGGCCTCGTTCCTACTGCTGGGCGATGGCGGACGCCTCACCATCGCCGAACTGAAGACTTCGGCAAACCTGTTCGGCGGCGTGCAGTTGCTGACGCTCTCGGCCTGCAACACGGGCGTGGGCGATGGCACGGAAGTGGAAGGCTTCGGCACCCTGGCGCAGCGGCAAGGGGCGAAAGCCGTCATCGCCAGCCTGTGGCCGGTAGCCGACTCGAGCACCAGCAGTCTCATGCGCGAATTCTACCGGATCAGGGAAACCTCGGCCGGCAAGACGAAGTTGGAAGCCATGCAGCAAGCGCAACTGGGGCTGTTGCGTGGCACAACAAAAGTAGATCAGGCCGAGGGGGCTCGGGCGCTGATCCATATGGAAACGATCGGTGTTGCCAAACCCACCGGCCCGCCGTTCCCGTTCGACGAAAAGGCCCCATACGCGCATCCCTATTTCTGGGCCCCGTTCTTTCTGATGGGCAATTGGCTGTAACGGCGAAAGGATCAATGATAAACTCAGGGTGACCTCCGGGAGTCCAAACCGATGCCGATGGCCGCTCCAGTTCTACTTCCGCCGCTGCGCGATGGCGATCATTTAACGCGCGATGAATTCATGCGCCGCTGGGAAGCCATGCCAGACCTGAAGTGCGCGGAGTTGATTGACAGCGTCGTCTATATGCCATCTCCTATTTCAAGAATTCACGGCGATTACCATTCACGTATGAGCATCTGGTTAGGTACCTACGCCACTGTTACACCAGAATGCCTCATGTTGGACGCGGGCACATGGCTGATGTCCAAGGATTCCGCCCCGCAACCCGATCTTGCGCTGTGCATCCTTCCCGAACATGGTGGGCAATCGGGTGAGGAAGGCGATTACAGCACTGGAGCGCCTGAACTGATTGTCGAGATAAGCCATACAACCAGTGTTAAGGATACCGGCTTGAAGCTGCGCCTTTACGAACGGAGCGGCGTGCGGGAATACTTGATGGTGCGGACCACCAAGAAGCAAGTGACGTGGCTGGAGTTGGTAGATGGCAAATATCAGGAGATCGCCCCGGATCAGGACGGATTGCTTCGATCCCGCGTGTTTCCCGGTTTGTGGCTGGACCCAAAGGCGTTGTGGAATCGCGATCTTCCCGGTTTGGCGGCTGCCGTTCAACGCGGCGTGGCGGCGCGTTCCTAGTCACCGGCTCTCTCCCCTAGTATCGGAGCTTCCTCCAGCAAGGCTTGTAAAAAGACCCGTTTACTTGTGAACAAGAAACAGTATCCGGCCTGTTTTCAATTACTTGATGCCAAGCCACCCGCATTCACCGTGGCTAAGCGAAGGCGCTGGTCTTCTACTTCACGAATCGCTCGGCGGGCAGCCGCGCTGCGGGGTCCGCGCTGGCCGTCGAATTGGCTTACCGAATCGCGACCAGCGGCTTCTTCGGCTCGCTCCTTCCAGTGCTCAGCCGGGTGGACCCGAAGAGCGTCTCGGTGGTGGGGCTCGTGTTGCCTACGCTGAACCAAGGCTTGGACGCGGGGGTGCATTGGTGGCGGGGGACGCCGAAGCTGGGTTTAAGCCTGCTGATCGCGACAGTGATTACGGTGTGGGCGTCCTTCTTCAACTGTTTCGCCATGCGCGAAGGCACGTTCGTGGTGTCACATGGCGGACCAGGCTTTGCCAAGGACCTGCGGGACCTACCTGGTTTTGCTTTGGCGCTCACTTTCGGCTGGCTTCGTTGCGGACCGTAGACGGCACCGAAACGGAAAAGGTGCCAGCGTTGCCACCAGCCTGGCCGATGTATCCCTTCTTCGAGGTAGCTCCGCCCCCGGCGACCTGATCACTGAAAGGCGGCTGGCGTGGAAGTGCCGGCGCCGTTTTCGCCCATCCGCAAGTGCGCTTCGCCCGCCTGGACCCGCAGCGTCCCCTGGCGCAAGGCCGTCACCCCGCCGAACCTTTTCTGAATCCCCTCAAGTTGGAGTAGCCTGCGGAAGCTTTCGAGTGCATCAGCCCCCTGCTGCCTGATTGGGGCCGAATTTGAGTCGCGTAATCCCCGCTAACTAACACCGCTAACTAACACCATGGGGCAGCGCGGACTTCTAGTCGCCTTGCTGGCCCTGGCCATCCGGCACTTGTCAGCTTCCCCCCTTGACCCCAGGCAAGCCGTCCCGCATAATCCAGCAATGATTCCAGGAGGTGCCCGATTTCCCCAGTGAACGGCGGAAACTTGCTACCCACAGTTGCAGCCGCCAATGGCAATGTCGGCATAGTCTGCCAAGCTGCTAGCGTAGCTAGTGCCAACGACCGCGTGAATATGTTTTTATGGAAAAGTCTGCGAGATCCCCTCCCTGAAAAGGGCGGGGTTCTGTTGAACTGGCATTTTACCGGCTAAACAGAACCCCAACATACAAGGGAGGGGATCCTGCGGCAAGCCGCGAAAGGTACAAATTACGCGGTCGAAGCACTAGTTGGTCGGGTGCCCCGCCACTTGACCGCCCGGCTTCTTCCGCATCCCCTTTACAGCCAATTCCCCATCAAGAAGAACGGCGCCCAGTAGTAGGGGTGGGCGTAAGGAGCGCCCGGGGAAACGGTGAAGGTGGGGGCGTTGGCGGGAGCCCGTGCCGCAGGCTCGTGGAGGAACATGCGCTCGGGGGCGGCCTCCGCGCTTGGCTTGGCCGACCCGCGCAGCAACCCGAGTTGGGCCCGCGAGAGCGCCTCCGCTTTCGGCATACCCGGCACCGATTCCCGGATGCGGTAGAACTCGCGCATCAAAAGACTGGTGCTGGCGTCGGCCACTGGCCACAGACTGGCAATCACGGCTTTCGCGCCCTTGCGCTGGGCCAGGACGCCGAAGCCTTCCACCTCCTGGCCATCGCCCGGCGCGTCCCCCACTCCGGTGTTGCAAGCCGACAGCGTCAGCAGTTGCACGCCGTTGAACACATTCGGCCCATTGCGTAGTTCGGATAGCGTGAAGTGCGCGCCATCCCCTAACAGCAGGAACGAATTCGTTTCGTTGCCCGGCTGAAAGCGGAAATGGCTGGCGATGTGGACCACTTCGAAGCGCTTCAGCAATGTGGTCCGCATCGAGTCCCGCGTGAATTCGTCATCCAGCCGGATCTCGCCCTCCAGCACGCCGCCCAAAGCCGGCTGTTGAAGGATGATACCGCGTAGCTCGTCACTTACCGAAGGCAGCGCGGGCGCGCCGGGATGCGGTTTGGTGACGCCAAAGCCCGCCATCTTCCAGTGTTCAGTTGGCCGGTCCTTCAGGCGCGCGTTGCTGGCCGGGGTGAAGACGGTGAGTTGGTAATCCTCCACCAGGTAACGGTCGCCATTCGACAGCGCGGCCAGGGGCAGGTAGCGCAGCGTGCCATCCAGTGACCACATCAAGGTCTTAGCTTTGGCTTGCTTCAGGTCAGCCTCCAGGTTGCCGATGAGGATCTTATAGAGTTCGCGCGCCAGCGGGCGCGGGTCAAGGTTGGGGTTGCGGACCACATCGCGAAAGGCCAGAATCTTCCGGTTCAATTCGGCGGCGGTGATCGGATACTCGAACGCTTTCTGCACCTGGGGAGTCACCAGGATGGCGCGGTACTTGTCCTTCCCGACCAGTGTATAGATGGCCACCGTGCCCGCCGGCAGTTCGCCGAGATCGCCCATGATGCCTTGCGCTTCGCGGAGCTGCTCCAGCTTGCCGCTGGCTTCCGGTTTGGCGCTGAAGTGCTTGCCGAGGTCGGTCAGAAACTTTTCAAAGACCTGATTCCCGGCGGCGAGGTCCTGGTCGATGCGGGCGAGTTGCTGGGTTTCTTCCGGCGTGAGGATCTTTTTGGCCAGTAATTCGCCCCGCTCAGTGCCGATGGCGACCAACCGGCCGCCGATTTCGTCGTAGCGCTTGGACCACTCAGCTTCCTCCGGCGTCAGGTCAGTAGCGCGGTTGGCCGCCCGCAGTTCGCTGGTGTCGCGGCGGATGAACTGGAAATACTCATCTTCTTTTAAGAGACCCAGCACCTGCTCGGCTTCCGCCAGCCGGCCCTGCGAGATGAGTAACTCAGCCAATTCGTGATACGGCTTCTCGTTGCCCTTCAGAAAGCTCTGCTGAAGTTCCGGAGTCATGCCTTGGATGCCGGAGCGAATGCCCTGCACGGTATTCACGGCCTGTTTGCCGTAGAGAATCGCCAGACGAGGTTGACCGGCAGACTTCCAGGCGGCCATTAACTTGGCCAAGGCATAGGTTTGCAGTTCCTGGGACTTG
>JAYVRS010000542.1:0-5649 GCA_043776185.1 Bryobacteraceae bacterium
CTGCATCAAGCAGTGGGGCCAGCCTATGACGCGCTGAAGGCCAATCCTGCGCGTGCTGTCACCATTGACCAAGTACGGGCAACACTCGCGGTTGAACACAAGAACTCCACTACAAAAGCGTGAGCCAGTTCACCGTCATATTCACGCCAGAAGCGGAGGGGCAACTGGCCGCGCTGTATCGCTACATCGCGGCCGCAGCTTCGCCCGGCATTGCCGAGCGCTACACCAGTTCCATCGTCGCCTATTGCGAAAGCCTGGAGGACTTCCCGCATCGAGGCACTCGCCGCGATGACGTGCGCCCGAACTACAAAAACGTGCGGTGATCGCCTTCGCCGCAGACGCCGATCTAGTATCTATTATTGGTATTTTCTATGGCGGTCAGGATTACGAAACTGCATTGCAATCTGATTTAGACGACTAAGGGGGCAACACCTTCCAAGTTGCCAGGCACTTTCTTGCCCCTTTCTTGATTGACCAGCTAGGTATTCAATCCCGCACGGGGCCAGCCCAGTTAGCCCGTGCTGGGATTAAGTGCTAAAGTTAATGCCATCACGCTACCAGCATACTCTGAGATAAAACGCCTCATTCTGTCCAAGGACTGGTCCCAGACGGACGGACATCTTTTGACCATTAATTTTGTTCTCCGATGGATTTCTGATCAGTATCTACAACGCAATCCAGGGAAGCAGTGTGGTGAGATTCAAAATGCACTAGAGCGGGATGTAATGGATTGCGTATGGGATCTGGTTCTGGAAGGTGTGTTTGCTCCTGGCGCCCAACTTTCGAATGCCAGCCTTCCTGCCTTGAGATTCACTAACCATGGAAAGCAATGCCTACTAACGCAGCATCCAACGCCTCACGATCCTGACGGATATCTCAGGTGGTTGGGTGCGCAGTGCCGAACACTTGATTCTGTCACGCTTGTCTACTTGCGGGAGGCCCTGCAGACATTCCGCTCCCGAAACAACATCGCAACTGTCGTAATGATAGGCGTTGCCGCTGAGAGCGTGTTCCTTCGAGTCGTGAACGCTGTTGCAGCAGCGATTGGGCCCGAGAACAGACGGGAGAAGTTCATCACCGACACAAAAGGAAAGGTCGTAAAGCGACAGCATGACAAGCTCATCGAGCAATTAAGACACATCGCTCCATCGCTTCCGTCCCCCTTGAATGAGACTGTGGTGATGCACGTCGAGTCGATGTTTGACATCATCCGCCGCTACAGGAATGATGCTGGCCATCCCAATGAGGTGGTGTTAGACGAACTCTATGAAGTGAATGCTATACTCCAGATTTCCCCTATTTACTGCCGAACAGCACATGTGTTGATGGATTGGCTAGTCAATAATCGCATTTGAGGCGCGCACGCCGATGGCCCCGCTCCCCCGGTGCGTTTGTTATATGCTAGAAGGTTATGATCGCGTCGCTTTGTATTCGTAATGTGGCCAAATCGCGAATCGTCCGGTGACCACAAACAGGAGAGTCAAATGAGACGAATGGCTTGGATTGTCGCACTAAGCGTTGTTGGCGGTAGCGGGGCACCGACCGTTAGCGGCATTCTGAATGGTGGCAGCTTCGTTCAAGGCCCGATTGCTCCTGGAACCATCGTGAGCATTTTTGGGAGCGGGCTAGCTCGCATCGTCGCCCAAGCTTCGACGCTGCCCCTCCCACATTCACTCGACGGCACTCGGGTTACCGTAAACGGCCAATCCGCGCCGCTCTTCTTTGTTTCTCCCAATCAGATAAATCTACAGCTGCCCTTTCAACTTCAGTCGGGCTCCGCATCCTTGAGTGTCATTGATGCAACTGGTGCCAGTGGGAGTCGTGCCCTGACCATCGCGGCTACTTCTCCGGCCATTTTCACGACAAGCTCAGACGGAAAGGGCGAGGCTATTAGCGTACACGCCAATTTTAAGCCGGTTCGCAAGGTCACATTGGAGAATGCCGGAATAGGCGAAACAATAATTCTCTTCTGCACCGGTTTGGGCGCTCTGGATAACTTCTCCATCAGTGGAGCGATTGCGCCTTCCGCTCCCCTTGCCCGCACGACTCAGACAGCGACCGTGCTTATGGACGGCCGGGCCGCGCAGGTATCGTTTTCGGGCCTAGCACCTGGATTCATCGGGCTCTATCAAATCAATTTTGTGGTGCCACCCGGAGTGGGCGGGGACGTCGCGACAACTGTAGTTATCGGCGGCGTAGCGAGTAACCCCGCTACTATCAACGTGCGGGGAACCTTCGCTCTTGCCGCCAACTATTCAGGGCAAATCGAATATCGCACGGGGGCCAAGTATGCCTTGGAATTGAATTCATTCGTCACGACTTCGCCGACCCGCTTTCAGGCAAATTACCGATTGCTGAATGGTACCGCTGGCGTGGATAATGGCTCATTTCTGATAGATAGCACCCAAGCGCTATTTACGGCGTTGGGGAAATCGTCGATTTCGGGGCGGGCATTCGTTGGAGTGATGGATACGCTTGACGCCGGGAAATCTTTCATAGGAATTCTATACGATACCGACAATATCGAGAAGATTACGGACTTTGATGGGTGGTATGCGGGTTTTCAGTTTTCAGTGGTCGTCCCGCCGCCGCCACCCGTCGTTCCGGCTCCGGTTTTACCGGGAGTGTCAACCGCATGCGCCGCCGTCGAAGGCCTTCTAGTCTATGCTTCAGACCGAACATTTCTAGGGAGAATCACGTCGAACGCATTTGCCGCAGACTCAATCGGTAACACTTTTGGGGCGTTCGGCAGTCAATTCTCCACGACCAGCATCTTCAATACCTTCGGGCAGTATGGCAGTGAGTTCTCGTCGACGAGCGCGTTTAATAATCTCGCAAGTAGCCCGCCGCTCCTCTATCGAGGTACCGCTGCCGTGGCATTCCTGACCACAAATCAATTCAAGACTCCCCAAGTAGACCCGAGATCCTTGTACCCCTGCATTGGACGCAGGTGATGCCGGATGTTAGCCAAGGAGGAAACGACCGCATCCACGGGGTGGCACCATTTTGGGGAAAGTAGCATAAGAATGAGAGGTTTGCCGATGTTGTATTGCGGAAATGAGCCCGATTCCGACGCGGAGTGGCCCCGCTCGAGAGCAGATGAAATGCGGAAATGGCTAGTCACCGTCGGCGGGAAAGCTACTTCTTTTCGAAGCGGAATTGTTGTTTCTTGTGCCGGCCGCCTTCGTCGCCTTCGATGGTGGCGAGTAAGTCGCCGTTGGCATCCTTTTCGTACGTGATGATCTTCGGGTGATCGTGCGTGGGGTTTTCGAAGACGGCCTTGGTGTCCGTGGCACTGGTCAGCTTGAATTCAGTGGGAGGGCGGCCGTTGGGTTGGGCGACGTAGAACGTCTCGCCTTCCTTTTGGACGATACGGAGAAACTCGAAGGCCACCATGCGCGGGCCGGCCGCGGTATTGCTGATGGTGCGGCTGACGCCGAGCATGGCTCCGCCCAGGGGTGGCATCCAGTTTTCTTCGATTTGGGCACGGCCCATTTTCCCGGTCCAGTTGCCGGCGATCCAGGCCAATTTTTCGAACTTCGGTTTTTCCTGGGCCGTGAGACTGAGGGCGAAGAGGAGGGCTAAGAATCGCATGTGTCCCGATAGTAAGCGATCGGGCCCGGCGATGGCTTGGATAAATTGGACATTAAGAGAGCGAGAGCGCTGGGGTGGCGGAAGAACCCGGTGGGTGAGACGCCGGCGAACTGCCGAAACTCGTTGGCGAGGTGGGACTGGTCGTAGAAGCCGCAGGTCAGGGCTAGGTCCGCCCAGCGGGGAAAGTCCTCGGCGCGGTAGGAGGCGAGCAGCGCTTGGAATCGGATGATGCGGGCGAACGCTTTTGGCGGCAGTCCCACGGCCGCGAGAAAGCGGCGGTCAAATTGGCGGGGGCTGAGGTTGACGGCTTGGGTGATCTGGTCCATGCGGATGGTGCCAGCCGAGCGTTCAATGAGAGCGACGGCGCGCGTGATGGCGGCATCCGGGAGACGAGTAGCCGGTTGCATTTTCAAGGTGACAAAGTGGCCGGTGAGTTCATCGGCAGGGAGGTTGAGAAAGGCCCCGGCGGCCGCCGGGCGAATGCGCACGCCGTGGGTGAGCATGGGGCCCGTTGGCTCGATATGAAGCGGGCGGGTGAGTTGACCGGTGACAAAACTTTCGGCTTGATCTTTGGGGCGGGACGCGTGGTGCACAACGAGTTCCATGCGGCCATCGGGGAGAACCGTCTCGATCTCGGCGGCTTGCCCTTCGAGCGTCCACAGACATTCGATCCATGGGGCGAGATGGGCTGGCGGAGGCTGTTGTGAGTAAGTGAGCAATGCGCCACTAATTTAGCAGATTAGTGGCGAAGTGCGAACTAGCGTAAGGACGCCGTCAGGGCGATTTCGAGTTTCTTCAATTGAGCCAATTCTTCGTCCAGGCTGAGCTTCTCGAGCGCGATGGCCGCGTCAGCCACTACGGCTCGTGCGCCATTTTGATTGGAATTGCGGGTGGCCTTGCCGGGCGTCACGATGGTGTCGGCCCAGGCGTTTAACTCGACGATCAGCGCGTGCTTGTCCTTGGCGCGGGTGAGCCGCTGGATGACGCCGCGGGTAGCGTCAAGCATGGCTTTGCGGCGGTCTTGCAAGAGGGTGACCTTGGCTGGGTCGCCCGCCGTTGAGCCATCCGCGTAAAGGGCCGCGGTGAGTTTTACGTAATCCGGCACCGCGCCCACGGTCATATTCTGCACGCGCGAAGCCCGCTCTTCGCCAGGTTGCACCGGCTGGCCGTTCACCTCATCGACGATGAAGGTATAGAAGCTGCCGGGATAGCCTATCAGTTCAATGCTGTAAGCAACTAGGGGCTTCGAGAAATTGTTCTTTATGCGGAAGATACTGCCGGCATCCACCGCGTCGGTATGTAACTCCGGCAATGGCGCTTGCGCGAAACACGCTAGCGCCATCAAGGTGAACGTCAGCGGCTTCATTTTTTCTCAGTAAATTGGGCGTATAAATCCGCGATGCTCATCTCCGCGGGATGGATGACTAAGCGCCAGGTAAACGTCAGTTTCTGGCCCTTACTGAGTTTGGTGATGTTCTCCGCGGCGGACGGATCGAACGACTTCTGGCCGAACGGATTCAAGCTGAACATGCCGTAATCCCGGGCGTGCCAGTAAGTGGGAAAGTGCGGATTGCCGGGATGGTCCATAATGGCCACGCCCAGTTTTTCCCCATTGAGATCGGCCTCATAGTCCACCCATTTGGCGCGCTTGCCCCAGATGTTCACCATACCGGCGCGGCCTTCGGAATCGGTCATTTTCATGCCGCGTTTTTCGGTAAAGGCTTCGGCCAGCCGGATGGCGAATGCGCCTTCCTTGGTGTCGCCCAAGCTGACGTCGGTGGCCGCGGTGAGCGTGATTTTCGTATCGACGGTACGCAGTTTGGCGTCGCCGGAGAAGGTCATCTCGCGCGATTCGGACAGCAGGCTCTTGCCGTCGGGGTCCTGCCAATCCATCAGCGCGGTGAGCGTTCCGGCGGCCCCATCTTTCCACTTCACGCTTTTGACGACGATCTTCCCTATCTTGCCTTTTTTATAAGACGGGTCATTTTCCCAGAACTTCACGCCGTTGACATCGTCATAGCTGAACCACAGGCCGCGGTGGTGCAAATGGTCGCG
>JAYVRS010000543.1:0-5642 GCA_043776185.1 Bryobacteraceae bacterium
AGCTGCGCGCGCCAGGCGATGTCGGCGTCTTCGCGATAAACGAAGAAATCGGGGTCGAAGAATTCCGTCCGGCTGGACTCGTCGGGAGCGCCCGGCAACGACACATCGTCGATCATCTCGCGCCGGTAAAGCGCGGCCGCGGCCGTGGCCCCGAAAACGTACTCGTAATTCATGTACTCGCCGTTGTCCACTTCCTGACTGCCGCGATCCAGATGCCGCAGCATCGGATTGAAGTAGATACCCGTGGAATCGACAATGGGAGTTTCGGGAAGATCGAAGGTGGCGCTCATCGCGAGTAGCTTGCCGCACACCGTGCCAATTTTGGGGTCGCGGTTGCCGGCATCGACGAGAGCTTGAAGAAAATTCGGTAGCAGCAGGACGTCAGGATTGAGGGTAAGAATCCATTCGCCGTTGGAAAGTTGGATCGCTTGATTCTGGGCGGCGGCAAAACCGATATTGCCATCGTTGTAGTAAATGCGAACGTCTTTAAATTTGTCTTGATCGTCGAATTGATCGAGAATATCGACGGTGCCGTCCGTGGACGCGTTGTCCACCACAATGACTTCCTTCAGCGGATACTTTTGGGCCAATACTGACTCAAGACATCGCTTGATGAACCGTCCGCTATTGTAGGTCACGATGGTGACCGAGACTAGGCCGTTTTGAATCATGAATCCCTAATTAACTGCCCCTTCGCCCGACCCATGGCGTCTGGTAAACGCGCGCCATGCCTGGCCGGCTAGTTTGGCATAAACCACTAGTGGCTCAGTGCTGCTCCGATTCAGCGTTCCGATCACCCCTCGCGGTATGCACACCAGGAACAGAGCCAGCGCAACCCGGCGCTCGCCGCGTCCACTCCAGTGCTTTGCCGCGTACCTTAGCAGGCTACCATACCAGTGCATCTGCTTGCAGCGCCACGACAATTTGTTCACCGAGTGCCCACCAGCGTGGATAGCTTTCGCCTGGGGCGTGTACCGGATTCGCCAGCCGGATTGCTTTAATCTGTAGCACAAATCTACATCTTCAAACCAGACGGGGTAGAAGTTTTCGTCAAATCCGCCGAGCTGCGCCCAAGCGGTGCGGCGGACCATCAGAAAAGCGCCAGCCGGCTGGTCGACGTCCTGTTCGCGAGTAAGGTCAAGATCGAGGCAACGATAGCGGCGGTTGAGCGGATTACCTGGCCAGAGCCGGTTGATTCCGGCGATTTCGCAGACTTGGTTGGCCCAGGTGGGGAAGCGCCGGACGGTGAAACCGTTTTGCGGTTGGCCGTTGGGATCCAATAACAGCCCGCCTGCTGCTCCTACCGCCGGGTCGTTAAAGAGAGCCGTCATTGCTGGGAGCCCCTCTTTCAGCCGGCAGTCGGGATTCAGAATCAGAATGAGCGGCTCGCTGGTGGCCGCAATGCCCTGGTTCACCGCTGCGGCGAAGCCGGCATTGCGCACGTTGGCGATGGTCGCCCATCGGGCCGAACCATCGGTGGAGGCATTGTCGATAATCACAACATTCTGGGCTTCGGCTCGACACGCCGCTAGACAAGCTTCGATTTCGTCGGCCGAATTGTGCGTCACGATGACGATGGCTAGCTCCTTCATTGTGGAGACCTTGAAGGAGGGAACAAGCAAAAGTAGATTCGCCAATACCAGTCAAAGCCTGTCTCCTTCTGAAGCCGGTAAAGCTCCGCTTCGCTCCTAGCTAACACTTCCCTCAATTGCAGGGGATCCGGCAACTGGCTGATCAAGGGAGGCAGCGGCTCCCGCCAACCCTTCCACCAGGCCCTCGCTTGGCCATGGCGCATGGCCAGCAGTGCCCATAACGCCCGTGACACAAATAGTCTGCACTTGGTGGGCCAATCCAAGTCTGCCCCAAAGTGCTTTTGAATCAGTAAGCGGTGGTTGCGAGTCAACAGCCGGACCGTGGCCGGACGCCACGCCCCGAGTGTCGCACTGCCCTCATGTAGGGCAATTGCGGCAGGCTCATATTCCCCGGTGATGCCGGCTTGTGCACAACGGAGGCCAAAGTCGACGTCCTCGTAATAAGAGCCAAATGCTTCATCAAGCAGCCCGATTTGGTCGAAGATTGATCGCCGATAGAGGACGGCCGTCCAGGGCGCGAAATGTATTGTATTATTATAGTTAAATGAATGATCCGGACGCCCGTTTCCCGCTCGCCAGGGCACCGCTGCCCGGGAGAGGAGATCGAAAGTTCCGTCAAGCAGGGATGGATTGTTTTTATTGAGTAACTTACCGGTGACAAACTGGTTACTCGATTTATGTAGTATTTCAAGCCAGTCAGCTTGCGGCTCGACATCGTTGTTGAGAATTCCCACCCAATCACCCTGGGCGGCTCGAATTCCCAAATTGACGGCCCGAGCAAAGCCTTGGTTCTCTGTAAGGCGAATGACGGTTGCCCGCCCGGCGATCGCGTCGGCGGTACCGTCGGTGGAGCCATTGTCCACCACGATCACCTCATCGGCGGGGTGGGTCTGTGCTTCGAGGAGGTCGAGGAGCCGCAAAACCAGGTCGCGACGCTGCCAAGTCGGGATGACAAGGGACACTGTAAGCTTGGCGTCAGAAGATGACATCTTCGGTCTCGAGCACCATTCTATCGGGTAGAACGGCTCAGTAGTTGGCAAGTAGTTGGATTGCCTGTGGATTACGCGGCATGAGGTGCTTTGCGTAGGGCGAAAAAGGCGCTAATTTAGTGAAAACCTATTTAAATAAATTAATATAAGTGATTGATTTTATGAGACTTACTTTTTTATGTGGATCCGGCTTGCACGCAGCGGATTTATGCTAGACTCAACAATCGCGGGTACAGAAAAACAGGTTCAGAAACCCCCCTTCTGAACGAATTTGCCGGGTCCGATTTCCCAACATCGACTAGAGAAGTATAATTTTTCCACAGTGTGTGGAAAAACTGTGGGTATGTTTTGTCTGGTTGCCGGTAGGGGGTGGGAACGGTAAAGTGTGGGCAGCTTGAGACTTAAAAGCGGGAGTTAGTTTTAATCTGAGATGAATATTTGGGACCAAATCAAGCAGGCCTTGTCCGTGCAGTTGAGCGCGGAGGGTTACCAGAACTGGATTCATCCCACCACCCAGGAAATGGTCGACGGGGATGTGCTGCTGGTTCGCGTGCCGAACGCCGAGACCGCGGAGTGGATTGAAAAAGAGTACTCGGACTCGATTTGGACGGCAGTGCGCGACTTTGGTCTTCCCTTTAGGCGAATCCTTTACCACCCCGGCCATGGCCATCAGAGCCAGAACGGCACTGCTGGTGAGATCAGTCGTGGCAGCGAATCTTCGCTGGAGGCCCTATTTTCAGCGCCCACCATTCACCTCAACCAGAAATTTACCTTTGACACTTTCGTCGTCGGCAGCTGCAACCAGTTCGCCCACGCCGCAGCCAAGGCGGTGGCCACCACGCCCTCCAATTCCTACAACCCGTTGTTCATCTACGGCGGCGTCGGCATGGGCAAAACTCATCTGATGCACGCCATTGGCCGGCAACTGCTGGACAACTATGGCTCGCTGCGCCTGATCTACACCACCTCCGAGAAGTTCATGAACCAGATGATCAACTGCATCAAGCTGGACCGGATGTCGCAGTTTCACGCGCACTACCGCACGGCCGACGTCCTGATGGTGGACGATATCCAGATTCTGGCCGGCAAAGAGCGCACGCAGGAAGAGTTTTTTCACACCTTCAACGAGCTTTTCGATCATCAGAAGCAGATCATTCTGAGCTCGGATTCGCCGCCCAAGAACACCCCCGGGTTGGTGGAGCGCCTGCGCTCGCGCTTCGAGTGGGGGCTGATGGTGGACGTGCAGCCGCCCGACCTCGAAACCAAGATGGCCATCCTCGACAAGAAGGCCGAAGCAGTGGGCGTGCATTTACCCGAAGATGTCCGCATCTTCATCGCCACCAAGACCAAGAGCAATATCCGGGAGCTGGAAGGCGCGCTGATCAAGCTGATCGCCTACTCCTCGGTGACCGGCTCGCCCATCAGCATGGAGATGGCCCAGCACGCGCTGAAGCATCTGGCGACGGGCCCCGAGAAGCGCATCACCATCGACTCTATCATCCGCGCGGTGGCCGAGCGGCATACTTTGCAGCCGTCGCAATTGAAGATGAAGTCCAATGAGCGCAAGATCGCCTATCCGCGGCAGATCGCGATGTATCTCACTAAAGAGCTGACCAACGCCTCCTTGCCTGAGATCGGTCGCGCCTTTGGCGGCAAGCACCACACGACCGTCCTGCACTCGGTGCAAAAGATCGAAGCTCTCCGCCAACGGGACTCTGACTTAAACCGCTCCATCCACAGCTTGATCGACTCATTGAACGGCTGATCCGTTCGTGAAAAGCGAAACGCTGGAACGGGACACCCATGAGGGCAATAGCACCATTGCCGCTTCAAGTTCCAAAGTTCTGGGGCCGTTTGGGACCGAAACGCGCCTGAGTGGTGTTCTTACTGAGAACGAGATCCGCAAGTAATATTCCCAATCTGCACTGGCCGAAATCTGCACTGCCCTACACTATTCAACCCCTTTTCAACCCTGGCCCAAGATCCTATTGCGTTTAAAGATACAAGCATCGCCATGGGGCACGAAACGAACCCGGAAGTGATCGATTTCATTTGACTTCACGCATTCCACCGCAATAGCCGCGAGTACGTTGTGGGAGGGCATAGTTTGAGGATGACACGGCGTCGAATGCGGATTCTGGGCCATGATCCGCTCCGAGCATTACCTCTAGTTGAACTGCCGAGAGATAGGGCCCCGATAGGGCCTGACTCTTTATTGGGCTTTCGGGGCCGGCGATCCCCGGAATCGCCAAACGCGGCCTTATCCCGATCGCGGCTTGAGGGCGAGCCTCACTTGGACACCGCCACAAATCGTGGCGGTGTTGAGGTATTCGCAAACTCCAGGCTGCTCCAATACGCGAGCCTCAAAATCTTGGCCATCTTCGCGAAGTTGATCTTCTCGACGGTATCTGTCACTTGGTGATAATCCGGATGGAAGCCCGTAAACCACCACATCGCCGGAATATCCTTGAGCACAAACGGATACTGATCGCTGCGGAAAAAAACATTCAATGCCGGTTCCGTATCCCACTTCGTGCTTAAACGCAGCCCCACCCGCCGATTCGCCCGCTCCACCATCCGCGCATACTCTGGGCTATAGTAAGCCCCCACCAGATTCATCTCATTTGAGGTATCGGGCGCAATCTCAATCAACCCCTCGGTCTGCGCGCTCGCCGTCTCATTCCGCCCGATCATGTCGAAGTTGATCACCGCGCGCGTCCCGGTGAGCGGCCGGAGTGGCTGGTTCACATAGTGGTAGCTCCCCAACAGCCCCCGCTCCTCCGCCGCAAACACGACAAACAAAATTGACCGCCGCGGCTTCACCCCGCTCTTCATCATGGCGTGCGCCAGCGCCACCACGCCCACCGTTCCTGACCCGTTATCATCCGCGCCGGGAAACTGCGTGCCCAACGCAAAGGCCGGCCCGTCGTGGTCGGAATGCGCGCTCAGCACCACGGTCTCCTGCTTCAAATCGCTGCCCTCCAGCAGCCCCACCACGTTGAAGCTCTCCGCCCGCCGCATCTCCAAGTTCACGATCTCGATATCGATCTCCACGCCCGGC
>JAYVRS010000544.1:0-5642 GCA_043776185.1 Bryobacteraceae bacterium
GGCCACTTGAATCAACAACCATTGCCACTGCCATGGTGCGCGCGCCGGAAATGGGGCCGTGTTGCGGATAAAGACATAGGCATAGGCGCTAAACGCGACCAGGACCCATAGCGGCCGAAAGCGCTCCCACGGTCCGGCCAGCGACACCAGCGCGGGCGCCGACATGCTGGTGAGACAAAGTGCCGCAATCACCATGAGCCCGGCCCGGCGCAACCAGCGGATCGGCGAAGTTTCTGAGCGCAGAGCGGCTAACACTCCCTCAGACTAACGGATAAACACTCCCGGCCGCCTCCGCCAAAAGGAGGAGGGCGAATTGCTTCTTCCTGGCGATGGAACTTTTTCGTCAAAAGCTGAACCTGGAGGAGTGAAAACCTTACTATTCCACTTACTCACTTGCTCGCTGCTGGCCCAAACCGGACCGGTAGTTCCCGAACTCGACTCCTATGACCAAGCGGTGACGCGAATCATCACCAAATACGGCGTACCCGGCGCGGCCCTGTCGATAGCCAAAGACGGAAGGCTCGTCTACACGCGAGGATTTGGCTTGGCCGACCGCGAAACGAAGGAGCCCGTCCAGCCCGACTCACTTTTTCGCATTGCCAGCGTCAGTAAGCCACTCACCGCCGTCGGCGTGCTGAAGCTGGTGGAGGACGGCAAAGTGACACTCGACACGCGAGTGCTTTCGTTCATTGGTCGCCGGGCGACCGCTGACCCGCGCTGGAACGACCTCACCGTGCGTCATCTGCTGCAGCATAGCGGCGGTTTGGACCCCGACTTCTGGGAGTTCGACCCATCTTTCCCCGATCGCAAAACTCTCGACCTCCTGGGCGCCACCCTGCCCCCTTCCCGTGGCGACGTCCTCGGCTTTATCCTCGCCAATCTACCGCTGGCCTCGGTGCCAGGTAAGCAGTTCGCTTACTCAAACGCCGGCTACATGTTTCTCACGGAAGTAATTGAGAAGGCCAGCGGCCAACCCTATGAAACTTACATGCGCGAGAAGATCTTCGCCCCCCTCGGCATCACTCGCATGCGGATTGGCGGTACCTTACTGACGCAGCGTCAAGCAGGCGAAGTGCGGTATTGGGACAAAAGCCGCGCCGACCTGCCAATCTTTCCTGGCTTGCCCGAAGAGGTCGAGTTCCCCTATGGGGTTTTCAACCTTCGGATCTTCGAGAGCGGTGGAGGTTGGTTGGCATCCACGCCCGATCTCACGCGGTTTCTTACCGCCTTTGATAGTGGGGCGGCCAATCCGGTCCTGCGTCCGGAGACGGTGCGCTTGATGACGGAACGTCCGGCTTATGCGGCGGCTTCGGCTACCGATTGGTATGGATTTGGATGGGAGATCAAGTCCACCAGCGCAGGTTTGCGGATGGGCCACACCGGCGGCCTGCCTGGCACTTCGGCCTGGATGTTTCGCGGAGTCAGCGGAATCAGTCTAGCGATTGCCGCCAATCATCTGCCGGATGACGAAGTGCTAGAGGCCTTCTTCAACGAATTGGATTCGGCACTGAGTGCGGCGAGCACCGCCACCCGGGCGTGGCCGGCGGGCAATCGCTTTCCTACTTACTTTCCGGGTCGTGCGCCGCGCATCGTGGAAGCCGGGATCGTCAATGCGGCGACGTTGCGCTACGGAGCCATCGCCGCGGGCTCGGTCGTCCGCGTGGTGGGCATGAACCTCGACCGCGGCGTGGTCCGCATCAACGGGGCCGTGGCCGATACCGTCTGGACTGATGCCGGAGACCTGCACGTTCGCGTCCCGCTATCCGCCCGCGGCCCAGCCCAGTTCCAGGTGGATCGCGATGGGCAGGCGTCTAACGTAGTGATCGTGGCCGTGGACCCAGCCGCTCCAGGCATCTTCACCGTTAGCCGTAACGGCTATGGACAAGCAGCCGCACTCAACCAGAATTTGACGCTCAATTCTCCGGCCAGCCCCGCCGCGGGCGGCTCCATCGTCGTATTCTATGGCACCGGAATCGTCAGCCCTGTCGTGACCGTGGGCGACGTACCCGCCGAAGTGCTCTATAGCGGCCAAGCTCCCGGCCTTCCTGTGGGCCTCAACCAGGTCAACATTCGGCTGGCCACCAACGTGCCGGCGGGCGAACAGCCGGTGTTGGTGAAATCCGGCGACGCGAGATCATTGAGTGGCGCGACGCTCACCGTGCGGTAACGTCCGGTTCCTGCGGGCGACTAGTCAGAACGTGAAGCGGGCCGCCAATTGCAAGCTGCGCGCATCACTGGTGTGGGAAAGATCGCGTCCGGGGAAAGACCGCGTCCGGCGAAAGACCGCGTCCGGCATTACCAAGAGAGGCCGACCCCCGCCACCGCCGCAAAACCCAACAGCCCAAGCAGGGGCCTGGCAGCCGCGAGGCCGTCAACGAGCGCCACCAAAACTAAGGGATACAGAGCCAGTCAGAGCGCAACCGGGAAACCGAGCGGGCCAGGCGAACCCAAGCCAGAAACCCACCTCAGCCTGATTCGCCACCCGCCACCCGACCTCCCGCCGGTGCCACCCACCGCACCGGCCGGTTATACGGCCCCTCCCGGACCGCCGCCCTAGGCACCACCGCCACCGCCTTTGAGTCTGTGTCGCCCTCATCCGCCAAATACGCCTGCCAATCGGAAGCCACCGTGGCCGGCCGGCCAAACACGTGCTGCCAAACCTCCAGGCAAAGCAGACCTCGAAAATCGCCGCCCGCCAAATGATCCGCCCCACAATGAGCCGCCGCGCTCGACCATTCCCACCGCTCCGCCCGCTTCACCAACTTCGCCCGCACCGGATTCGTCTCGACGTACTTCATAAACGTCCGATACCCCGCCGCATCCAACTCCACCGCATGAAAGCGAGGAGACCAATTCACCGGCCCCGCCCGCCAAAAGGGTGAGTTGAAAGACCGCGTGTGGCACTACTAAGACAACTCCCCCTTTGTTACGCCCGATATCACGCTAGCCTATTGGGAGCGTGGGATATTCGTACACGAGCGGGCGAGATCGGCGTATGAGCGTGTATCTTCCCGAACCACCCAACCAACCCACAGTCAAACCGTAAAGCGCCCTGGCTGCGGACCGGCTGCGTGAGATCACGCACCACATGCGGGAATTGACGCTCTGGACGGATCATTAGATCCGCCACGACTAACAAAAAGATGTGTGGCCTCCAACGTGCTTTGATCATCGACACTGATCCACGAACAAAGGAAGAATCACCTAACATGGCACGAAATTCTCGACTTCCTCGTCTGATGGCAAAATTGGTCCTCTTCCTCTCATTCTTCCCCCTGATCGGTCAGGCACAACCAAAATTGCGGAACCCACGCTGGAAGGTCCAGATCTTGATTTATGCAAACATCGACTTTCAATTCACTGATTCCTCGGGGCAGCCTCACCGTTTCATTACCTCGATGACGCAGCAGGAAAAAGATACTGCCGTGGCTGCGGCTTCGAAGTTTCTCAATGTCGATGTGCCTGGGTTAAACAGTGGCGGCATGGTTCCTTTAGGCACCGTCACGATTGTTCCGCGCACCTTGACGCAACTCGCCTTCACCGGCGGCTGCCCGTTTGGCTATTGGCCTGACCCCGTCGTCACTGCGCCCGACCGCAATCCCGCAGCCTTCGATGCCGCCATCGTGATCTTCCAGGAACGAGCCTACGATCAGGTGACGGGACAGTATGTGTACATCGGATGCTACGGCGGGCTTACTTGGCCAATGGGTACCGGCCAGACCTATGCCAGCTTTATTTTCCGCATATTTTCAAACGAGCAGCGAAATGTATTCAAGCACGAATGGGGTCACTCGATACTCTTCTACTACGACAGCTCGGCCACCGCGCCGAAACCGGCCGTCAATAACCACATTAATACTACCGATACCCGGTATGTCCATTGTGGGTCGGGCGCTCCGTATGTCTTCACCGACGATTCGGATACTTTTCCAGTCCCGAATTCGATCTATTACAACCAGAGTGGATTTACTCATGACTATTATTCAGGCACCACCGCGACGCCTGACCAAGTCAACCGGTGCCTGGGCATTACTCCGGCCGCCTGGGCCTCCGGTGGACCCGTCACCCGCCCGATCGCCAACCCGGGCGACCTTAACGGCGACCGGAAGGTCGACCTGGTTGATCTCAACTTGTTAACGAACAACCTCAACCGTCCGGCAGTGGGGCCCAATGATCCTCAGGACCTCGACTACGACGGAAGAATCACTATCCTCGATGCGCGGACCTTAATTACCTTATGCACCAAGGCGCGTTGCGCGCCGTAAGCGGAACCCAAACAGAATAACTGAAACGGAGACGAAGGATGCCGAAACATTTCGCATTGGCCTTAGTTTTTTGCGCGCCATTTTTCCTGGCTACCGCGGCGACGATTCAATTCGATCCTGCTTCCTATGTAAGCCCAATCGGAATGGATGTGACCATGGAAGTTCGCATCTCGCAAATCCTCGCAGGCGCGCAATTGGGTGCCTTCGATCTGATCTTTCAATTCGATTCATCGGCGTTGCGGTTCGCGGGGTTCGTGTTTGGACCGTTCCTTGGGGATCCCGCGCAGGTGGAGGTCATCAACACTCTACAGCCGAATGGAGCGGGAACGATTGAGGCCACTGCATTATCATTGCTAACTATGGGAGAACTGCAACTACTGCAATCGTCTAGTTTCATGCTGGCAACTCTAGTCCTCAGTCCGATTGGCCATCAGCAATCGGTGGTCAATGTTTCGGGCTTGCTGAGTGACGGCACCGGCAACCCCCTCGGCGTCACGTTCCAGGGTGCAACAGTTCAGACGATCCCGGAACCCTGTCCCGGGTCACTCTTGGCCCTGGGACTGTTAGTGATCGCAGGGGCCAGACGGGCGCGAATGAAAACCTCTGCACCTCTCGCTCAAAATCAAACCAATCATGAGCGATAGACCGCTCATTCCGACGGCCTAAATCTGGGAGCCCCACTCCTGCCTATCGCTCAAACAACAGTGAAAATTCGGGGCAACCCGTTGTGGTGGACCCCAAAACGAAAGACCGCGTCCGGGAAAGACCGCGTCCGGCACCACCAAGACAAAGACCTCGTCCGGCAAGACAAAGACCGCGTCCGGCACAAAGACCGCGTCCCAAAGACCGCGTCCGGCACCACCAAGAGAGGCCGAACCCAGCCACCGCCGCAAAACTCAACAGACCAGGCACCGGCGCGGCAGCCGCGAGGCCGTCAGCGAACGCCACCAAAACTAAGGGATACCGAGCCAGTCAGAGCGCAACCGGGAAACAGAGCGGGCCAGGGGCGAACCCAAGCCAGAAACCCGCCTCAGCCGGACCCGCCACCCGCCACCCGCTCTCCAGCCGGCACCACCCACCGCACCGGCCGGTTATACGGCCCCTCCCGGCCCGCCGCCCTAGGCACGACCGCCACCGCCTCCGAGTCTGTGTCGCCGTCATCCGCCAAATACGCCTGCCAATCGGAAGCCACCGTGGCCGGCCGGCCAAACACATGCTGCCAAGCCTCCAGGCAAAGCAGACCTCGAAAATCGCCGCCCGGCAGATGATCCGCCCCACAATGAGCCGCCCCACAATGAGCCGCCGCGCTCGACCATTCCCATCGCTCCGCCCGCTTCACCAACTTCGCCCGCACCGGATTCGTCTCGACATACTTCA
>JAYVRS010000545.1:0-1763 GCA_043776185.1 Bryobacteraceae bacterium
TTCGGCACCACGCAGGACTTTAAGAGCCGCATCACCAGCCTGACGGACACGCACGTGCTGGGCCCTAATTTGGTGAACGAAGCGCGCATGGGTTTTTCGCGGCTGGGCGGCGTGGTGCTGCAGGAAAACAACCTTCCGCTGAAGTCGATCGGCATGCAACGCTTCAATGCCGGCGATTTCCCCGATATCCCGCAAATTGCGGTCACCGGCGTCTTCAGCCTGGGCTACAGCGTCAACGCCGACCAAGGCGTGGCGCAGGATACTTACCATTTCGTGGATACGTTGTCCTGGGTGAAGGGCAAGCATCAGATTCGCACCGGCCTCGAACTGCGGCGCTACGTGGATGATTACTATTCCAATAACCGCTTTCGCGGCACGCTGACGCTGCAAAGTTTTGGCGACCTGCTGCTGGGGTCGCCGGGGACTGCGTTAGCCCAAGGCGGCAATGGCACGGGCTTCAGCAATATCAATAGTTCGAGCGTCGCCAGCGGCGTGACGGACCGGATGGACCGCATTACCGATCTCGCTTTCTTCGTGCAGGACGACTGGAAGGTAACGTCGCGTTTGACCGTGAATGCCGGCTTGCGTTGGGACTATCTGGGATACGCGGTGGATAAGCAGGGCCGCAACGGCAGCTTCGATACGCGTCTTTACCAGGCTCCACCGGCCAGCGGTTTCACCAGTGCCGGCTTCGTGCAGACGTCGGCGACGGCCAAGCCGATTCCGGGCATTCCCAAGGTTTCGAACACCCTGGTGGATCGTGAGCCGAATCGCAACTTCGCGCCCCGATTTGGCCTCGCTTACCGGCTGACGAACAAGCTGGTGGCGCGCGGCGGTTACGGCATTTATTACGATCGTTTGTCGAATCAGCTGGGCCTGCTGGAGGCGCTCTCCTTGCCCGGTTATGTGCGCACCGATCTGCAAGCGGCGGCGAACACCGCCGCGTCGCTACAGAATCCCTTCCCGACGCTGCCGCAGAAAAGCGAGTTCCCCATCGTGCCGCGGATCTTCGCGCCGCCCTATACGACGGAGCGCCCGGCGATCGGCCTCAATGCGGTAGACCCGGCGTTGCGCACGCCTTACTTGCAGCAATACGGCCTGAATCTGCAATATCAGTTCAACGCGGCGACGGTGTGGGAAGCGGGCTATGTCGGCACCAAGGGATCGCGCTTGGCTACGCAGCGACTGATCAATCAGCCGATACCGGCTTCGGCCACCAGCCCGGTGAACGGACAAACGACCACCACGGCCGCCAACGCTCAGTTGCGCGTGCCCTATGTCGGCTTCTCGCCCACCGGGCTGGTGTGGCTGGAGACTTCCACCGATTCGCGCTACAACTCGTTGCAGACCAGCCTCACGCGCCGTTTCGCGAAGGGGCTGCGGCTGTTGGTCTCCTACACCTGGTCGAAATCGCTCGACAATAACTCAGGCTCGGGCACCGGCGCCACGTTCACCCAGACCGATGGCGACCAGACTCGTTTGGCGCTCAACCGCGGCTTGGCTGACTTCGACCGCGCACATCGCGTGGTGACGAATTTCAGCTACAACCTCCCTACCTGGGCCCGGCTGAACCAGACCCAGCTCGGCAAGCGACTCTTCGAAGGCTGGCAATTGGCGGGCGTGGCCGTGATGCAAAGTGGCACGCCGTTCAGCATCCTGGACACCAGCGGTGCCGCCTTCTATGGCACCGCTAACAGCCGGGCCAGTTGGGCTGCGGGGGCGACGGTGGAGTCGGCCCAAGGCTCCGGGCGCACGCAGAGCCG
>JAYVRS010000546.1:0-1762 GCA_043776185.1 Bryobacteraceae bacterium
CTCTGCCCGATATCATCGAAGATCGAGTAAGCCACCGGCGTCACCAGCAAAGTCAGCAGCAGCGAAAGCGTCTGTCCGCCAATCACCACCACGGCCACCGCCCGCCGCTCCTCGGCCCCCGGGCCGACGCCCACCGCCAACGGAATCATCCCCGCCACCAACGCCAGCGTCGTCATCAGTATCGGCCGCAGCCGGTCCCGGTTGCCTTGCATGATCGCCTCTAAGCGATCCATCCCTTCGCCGCGCAGCTTGTTCATGTGGTCGATCTGCAAAATGGAGTTCTTCTTCACCACCCCAAACAGCACCAGAATGCCCAGCGCCGAATAGAGGTTCAGCGTGTTGCCGGTGGCCCACAACGAAAACAGGGCGAAAGGAATCGACAGTGGCAGCGACAGCAGAATGGTAAAGGGATGAATCAGGCTCTCGAATTGCGAAGCCAGAATCATGTACATGAAGACCACCGACAGCGCAAAGGCCAGCAGAAATTCGCGGCCCGTGCGCTCCAGCTCCCGGCCCTTACCGGAAATCGATGTCGTATAACCGGCGGGCAAGTTCATGTCGCGCGCGATCCCCCGCAGCGCCTCAATGCGATCCGCCATCGCGTAGCCGGGCCCGACGCTCGCGCGCAAGCTCGCCTGGCGCTGACGGTCTAAGCGATCGATGCGCGTCGGGCTCGTCGCCCGCACAATCTCCACCAAGCTATCCAGCCGCACCAAGCTTCCGTTATCGCGCGGCACATACAGTCGCGAGATCACGTCGCGGTTGTCGCGAAACTTCTGCATCAAGCGCAATTGGACGTCGTAATCCTCGTTCACCGCCGCATCGCGATAACGGCTCACGCGCTCGTCGCCGCCCACCATGATCCGCAGGGCACGCGCCACTTCCTGGGTGGAGACGCCAAGGTCAGCGGCCCGTTTGCGGTCGATTTCGACGCGCAGTTCAGGGCTCGATAGCTTCAGCGTCGTGTCACCATCCAAAATGCCGCCGACCTCCTTGGCCTTCAAACGTAACTCTTCGGCATAGGCGGCCAGCGGCTTCAACTCGGGGCCGCGAATCACGAAGTCGATATCGTGGTTGCCGCCCCCGATATTGAACGACGGCGCATTCCGCACGCGCGTGCGCAGATCCGGATAGCGCGCCATCTTCCGGCGCACCGCCGTCATCACGTCGCGCTGCGAGTAATTCCCGGCGAAGGCCTTGCCTGGCGAACCCTTCAGCGTTTCGCGCCACAGTCTCATCAAAGAAAACGTGCGTTCCTCATGCGGCGCAATGCCCACAAAAAGCTCGCCGCGATTAATGCCCCCTTGCGGACTGCTACCAATTTGGCCCAGCACGGTTCGCACTCCCGGCGTCTCCATCACCTCCTGTTCAATGCGGCGCATCACCTCGTCCATGCCCAGCATGCTGATGCCTTCCGGAGCCACCGCTTCCATCTCAAATTCCGCTTCGTCCACATCGCTCGGCACATACTCTTGCTTCACCCGTTGATATAGCGGAATTGAAGTAAGTATCACTAACAAGCCCAACGCCGAGACGGCCAATCGATGGCGCATCGAAAAGGCGAGTAAGTGCGTGTAAGTACGGTCGATCACGCCATAAAATCCGCCGCGCGAAGCCGCTTCATCATCGTCGCCGGCCTTCGCCTCTTCGCCGCGCAGTAAGCGGGCGCTCATCATCGGCGTTAGTGTAAACGACACCAGCAGGCTCACCATGATGGCCACCGCGGCCGTAATCCCGAATTGAAAGAGAAAGCGCCCGGAGA
>JAYVRS010000547.1:0-1759 GCA_043776185.1 Bryobacteraceae bacterium
GAAGGGGTTCTCGTGCATACGGTTTCTGGCTTTCCAGTCTCGGACGTGCTGGGCTCTTCGACTACGTAGGATTCCTCCCGGCCTCGCGATTGTCGGCCGATTCAGGTGGTGCTTTCCCCTTCAGGCAACAAGGTCTGCATCCCAGATTAGTTTTTCGGAGCTCGATCACCCAGCCCATCGTTCCCTCTGTTTACGCTTCGCCGTCTACCTCACGATAGCCAACGCAAAACTCGAGGCCAGAATGGCTCGCTATTCTTTTCCTGTAGGGCTCTTTCATCCCCTACCGTATGCCGGTTGTTCCCGGCGCTCTGCCCGGCACTACGAATCCATAATAAGAAGGCCGCAAGGGCGCTGACGCGCCCCTGCTGCATGAACCGGACTCAGTTACTGGTTCAGTGCCTCCCGTGCGGCGGCTTGCGTCTGCAGCAAATTCTTGCACTTCACCGCAGCGGTGACTTGCCGGCTGGCTTGCGTCCTTTCCATCTCTCTTTCCGTTTCGGCCTGGGCGAGCGACTGGACGATAAACATGTCCAGGATTCGAATCGCGTCCGTGGGGGGCTGCTGACGCGCTTGGGCGTTACGCAGCTGATAACCCACGTGCACCAGGATTTTGCCAAGGCGATCTCGCACTTCCCCGTCGCCGAGGTTGTTCTTTACATCGGCGATCAGGTTTTCCAGCAGCAGGTCGGCCGACGGCGTCACCTCGGCATCGGTTGCCACCGACGAAACCTGGATCGGTTTCCTGGACTCGACGCCGGGCTCGGGCAACGGGGACGTCGTCAGCGTCGAAGCGGCCGATACCGACTGGCAGCCCCGAATGTTCAACCCGGTGTTGATCAGAATATTGAGATTGCCCAAACCTTTTGGAATATTCCAACCGTTCAACCCCAGCAGAACATCACGCGGCGTGGCACCGACGCCATCGGGCGCAGCCTTAAAGAGCGCATCCAGCGCTTCCCGGCCTGGAAAGTTGTTCGTACTGGTATCAATCAGGACGAAACTGGTTTTCACCACAGTGCCGTCTGCTTGTCGACAATTGCCAATTGCGGAATACTCCACGGGATAGTTGTCCCGGCCAAAGAACTTATTCACGCCGGCATCCGTTAGGCCATCACGGCCAATTGCCTTCGCCTCCCACTTGGTGGGCGCCAACGATTTCCAAACTTCGGCTTTGTAGGCAGCTTGGCCCGTCCGGACAATATCCTCCTGGGTCTCGGGGTCAGCATAGATCTGGCCATTCAGGAGACCGTCCGCCAGCGGCTTACTCTGAGTCCAATTTCGCAGAGCCCCACCCAAGGAACAGCTGTTGGCGATCTGCGAAGCGTCTGAGATGTTGTCCAACGTGGTCTTCAAGTTATAGGCGCCTGTAGCAATGTCCGCCACCTCTGGTGCGGCATACGTGCCAATAGTGCCACCAATCGAAGAAATCATACCGATAAAGGCGTTCGCCTTTTCAAGGCGCGCTGCTACCTTCTCCGCTAATTTCAGCACCGAGCCGCCCAGAGAGGTAAGCCCGCCGAGCAGACTCAAACCGTCGGTGATGCCACCAAGCACCTGAGCACCAATGTCGGGATTGCCCGGCAGGTTCAGCGCTTGGGTTACTTGGGAAAGCGCCGCGTCCTTCACCAAATATGTTTTGGTGAAGAAGTCACCGGTCGCCGAATACAACAGATGCGTCGCCTGAAGCGCTGTCACTTCCTCAATGGTTTGATTGCGCACCCTTTCGAAGGCCTGCGTCCAAGCAGCGGCGGTAATCTCG
>JAYVRS010000548.1:0-5611 GCA_043776185.1 Bryobacteraceae bacterium
CGCACGCGGGGCCACATATCCGGCCTTGGCACGCGCCCATGCCACAACGGGCTTGCAGCTTGGCATCGCGCCCATCGGTCGATTCAGTGAGCCGCTCATAGCGCACGTCCTCACACCGGCACACGATCGTCCCGGGCTCGGCCAGCTTTCGCAACTCCCGCCGCGGCGCGAACGTCCTGGCCAATAGCCGGCGAAACCCTAACGCTTGGCGTCGCAGCGGCACCAACCGCGCCGCCTTGGTGCTTTGCCCCGTGGCAGCGTATCCAGCCAATTGCCCTTCGAGCAAAGCCAACTCTTCCCCGCCAATGCCGTTGGTCTCCCCCACCGCATGCACGTCCGGCTGCGACGTCCGGCACAGTTCATCCACCACCGTTCCGGCCTCCTGGGGGCGAGTGACGCAACCCAGCATGCGGGCCAGTTCCAGGTTCGGGACCAAGCCGTATCCGCAAGCCAGATAGTCGCACTCCATCGGATCGCCGTGATTCAAGTCCACTCCACCCGTGGTGGCTCGCGTCACCCAGGTTCCCGGTCGATATCGCGAGCCCCGCAACGCCCAGAATAACTTCGCCGCTTCCGTAATCTTGGCCGTCCCTAGCCCCGCGCCAAACAAACCGAGATGAATGGCACTGGTCTGCTCGGCAATCAGCGGCACCGTGGCTCCGTGCGCTTCGAGGTAAGCCGCCACCGCAAGCAATAGCGGCCCCGAACCCGCGACGACAATGCGTTTGCCCTTCACCGGTAAGCCGCCCTTGGCCAGCGCCTGCAAGCCACCCACGCCCATCACGTGCGGCAGCGTCCAGCCAGGAAAGGGGAGAAACAACTCGCGCGCTCCGGTCGCCAGAATCAGCTTGGCGTAAGTGATGTCGCTCGCCACGCCATTCCGCCATAGGCCTAGTCGATGGCTGCCGCGCACCTCGAACACCGTCGTCTGAGGCAGAAACTCGGCTCCCGAAGCGCGCATCCGCGTCGTCCAGCTATTGGACTGCGATCGCCAGATTTGGCCTCCCGGCCCGGGGTTGTCGTCCAAGATAGCTACATGGGCACCAGACTCGCTGGCCGCAATCGCCGCTGCCAAGCCCGCCGGACCCGCCCCTACCACTACAATATCGAAAGTCAGCTTGCCCCCTGTTATCTTCGCGGACCAGTACCGCGACCGCTTGATTTCTAGCTTTCTGGATCCATCGCCTAGCTCGCCCACGGGGTTCGTGCCCCACGGCTGACGCCGTGGGCTAGGAACACCGAAAGATAATCTTTACCCGGTCACAGCACTAGTGCCGAGCAAAGCAAGTGACACTAGTTCAATACAAACGCCCACAGCGTATCGCCCGTGGCCACCGTCACATACTGATGGCCATCCAGCAGAAAAGTCTGCGGAGCATTTGTCACATTGCCGATCCGCGTATTCCACAGCGGCTTGCCGGTCTTGGCGTCATGCGCTACTAAGCTACCCATACCATCGGCGGCAAACAGGAGACCGCCGGCCGTTGCCAGTAAGCCTCCGCCTCCGCCGTTGCCATAATAACGATGACGCCAGGCCACCTTGCCGGTGCGGTAATCGATCGCGCTTAGGTAATTGCCCGGCGTGCCCACGGGAGCCTCCTCCTTGCCGCCCAGGCCCATAGAGCCGCGCGGGTCAAGATCGGTGAGGTAAAAGAGGGCAAAGCCATTGTCTTCGGGGACGTAGAATAAGCCCGTTTGCGGCGAGTAAGCCGGGGGCTCCCAATTCACGGTGCCGCCCGACGTCGGCGAGACGATCGCCCCGCCTACGGTGGGGTCTTTCAGGGGATCATGCTCCGGGCTGCCAAATTTATTAAGACCCTTGGCCCAGTTGGTATGTTGGCCGTACTTACTCGTCACGAGGCGCTCGCCAGTTACTCGATCCAGCGTAAAGAAATAGCCATTGCGGGCCGCCGTCAGCACTAACTTACGCATCTTGCCATTAAACGGCGCGTCCACTAGAACCGGCGTCTGTGCCGAGTCATAGTCGTGCATATCATGCGGCGAAGTCTGGAAGTACCAAGCCATCTTACCAGTGTCGACATTGATCGCGACCAACGAGCAGGTGAATAAGTTATCGCCCTCGCCCCGCAGACCCACGGTGTAAGCGGGTGTCGGATTTCCCGTGCCGATAATATAAAGCTTGGTCTCCGGATCATAAGCGCCAGGAATCCAAGTTTGCCCGCCACCATGGCGAGCCGCATCCAGGCTGGCCCAGGTCTCTAAGCCGGGGTCGCCCTTCTTCATGGGCACCGTGTAGAACTTCCATTCCAGTTCGCCCGTCTCGGCGTCGAACGAGAGCAGGAAGCCCGGCGAATCAATGTCGTTGCCGGTGCCGACCAGCACGTGGTTGCCCACCACCACCGGCGCGGGCGTCGAAAAATAGCCTTGGTCCAGGTCAGCGATCGTCTTGTGCCAGCGCTCCTTACCGGTGCGCGCATCGAGCGACACCAGGTAATTGTCGGGCGTCTCCATGTAGAGATAGTTGTTCCACATGGCCAAGCCGCGATTGCCGATGTGCGTGCCGCCGCGCGTCTTCCAAACGTAGTGCCACAGCTCGCGGCCATCGCGCGCATCGACGGCCCAGGCATTGTCCGGCATCGTGAAATACAGCGTGCCATCCACCGCCAGTATCGACCCTTTGATGGTGCCGCTGGACGCATTCAAGTCGCCGGTGCCCTCGCCGCCCACGATCAATTTTGCGGGCGCAGCGCCGCCTCGGCCTCGTCCACCAGCCGGTGGATTGGCGCCTGCAGCCATCCGGATGCTCCAGGCCAGCGAGAGGTTCTTCACCGTCGTGGTGTTCACGGCGTCAAGCGCGCTGAAGCGCCGCCCAGAGTAGTCGCCGTTATAGGTGGGCCACGAATCCTTCAGCGGTTTCAGTAACTCGGCGGGCGCGACGCCACTACCTTGGGCAAACAGTGAGATAGCAGACAACAAAAAAGGGATCAGCTTCATTTCAGGGTCACCAGATAAGCAGTTACATCGTGGACATCTTTGTCGGAGTAGAGCGGCAGTAAGTTACGATGCCCAGTAAGTGGATCGCGAACTTCCACCTTCGGACGATCGCCGTCGCGACGGAAGGAACGGGAAGTGCCATCGGGCAGCTCCAGTGCCACCAGGAAATCGTCGATCCGTAGCAGGCGGCCCTCGACCGTGCTTTCGCCGGGCGGCGTCACCGAAACGGTCACCGTGCGTTTGGGCGAAGGCGGTGCGGCGACCCCGCGGCCGGCGCGCACGCCCCCCGCCACCCAAGCATTCTGCAGCATTCGGGGATTGGAGATGCGCGCGGCGATACCTTGCAAGTCGTCGCTAGCCGAATGGCAACTGGCGCATTTCTGATCGAAGTAAGCCTTGCCTTCGACCGCATCACCTACCAGAATGGTGGGCGGTTCCTTGGAAGAGGGCGGCGTCCCCTGTCCCCCGATCGTGGCCAGCACGCTGCGCACATAGGCGGCCACGGCCTTGGCGTCATTCGCGGCAAGCGGAATGGCCGGCATGCCGCTGCTTTGCAGACTGCCTTGAATCACCGGAATGATCTTCTCGCCGTCGCGATCGCTCAAGGAGAGTTGCGAACGCAACAGGTTGGGCCCGCCCATATCGCCTCCGCGAAGGTCGGCTCCGTGACAGGCGCGGCAGGAGATGCCATAAACGGCTTTGCCTCGCGCAACCTGCACGGGGTCACCTTCGGGCCGCTGTTGTCCGGGGACGAATCCGCCTACTCTTCGCTGAGCCGGAACCTGGGCCGCCCCAGACGCGGCGATCATCAGCGCCAGAGCCACTGTACACCTCATGAGAACCATATCCTCATTGTATGCTGCCCATGGCTGACACTCCCTCTATGCCCCTCCACAAAACTTTCGATTTCACCCCTCATCAGCCCGCGTGCTATCGTCACCGTCATGAGCATTCGCGTAGCCCTTCACCATGAAACCACCTACGCCTACGACCGTCTGGTGACCCTCGGACCGCAGGTGATTCGCCTCCGCCCCGCTCCCCACTGCCGCACGCCCATCCTCAGTTACTCGCTCCGCATTGAGCCCGCCGACCATTTCCTTAACTGGCAGCAGGACCCGCAAGGCAACTACCTCGCGCGGTTCGTCTACCCCAAACTCACCCAGCATTTCAAAGTGGAAGTCGACCTCGTCGCCGACATGACGGTGATCAATCCCTTCGACTTCTTCCTCGAAGACTACGCTCAGAAATTCCCCTTCGCCTACGAGCCTGCCCTGGCCCATGAACTGGCCCCGTTCATGGCCCATCCCGCCCCCGGACCGCTGCTGGCCGAATGGCTGGCCTCCGTGCCGCGCGCGCCCATGCCTACCAACGACTTTCTGGTGATGCTGAACCAGCGGCTGCAGCGCGACATCAGCTACCTCATTCGCATGGAGCCCGGCGTCCAAACGCCCGAGTTCACGCTCAACTCGCGCAGTGGATCCTGCCGCGACACCGGCTGGCTGCTGGTGCAGATCCTGCGCAACCTGGGCCTCGCCGCCCGCTTCGTCTCCGGTTATCTCATTCAGTTGCGCGCCGACATCAAAGCCCTGGACGGCCCCTCCGGCCCCGCGGCGGACTTTACCGATCTGCACGCCTGGGCCGAGGTCTATCTACCTGGCGCCGGCTGGATCGGTCTCGACCCGACTTCGGGCCTCTTCGCCGGCGAAGGCCACATTCCGCTCGCCGCCAGCCCCGAGCCGATGTCTGCCGCGCCCGTCACCGGCCTGGTGGACCCTTGCCAGGTGAGCTTCCAGCACCACATGTCGGTACGCCGCATTCACGAAACGCCCCGCGTGACCCTGCCTTACACCGACGAGCAATGGGCCGCCATCGACCATCTTGGCGACCGCATCGACGAAGACCTGCGTCAGCAGGACGTCCGGCTCACCATGGGCGGCGAGCCCACCTTTGTCTCCGTCGATGACATGGACGGCGAGGAGTGGAATACGGCCGCCTTGGGCGACGAAAAACTCAAACGCGGCAGCGATCTGCTGCGCCGCATTCATGCCCGCTGGGGAGCCGGCGGCTTCCTGCACATCGGCCAAGGCAAGTGGTATCCCGGCGAAAGCCTGCCCCGCTGGGCCATGAGCTGTTATTGGCGCACCGATGGACTCACCATTTGGCGCAACCCCGCGTTGCTCGCCGACCCCGACCATGACTATGGCTTCGGCGATGCCGACGCCGAGCGCTTCTCCGACGCCCTCGCGGCGCGCCTGCGCATTGAGACCGACTATGTGATTGCCGCTTACGAGGATCCGCTCGAGTACATCCACAAGGAACGGCAGCTTCCCGTCAACGTCGATCCCCGCGACAACAAGCTCGACAATCCCGAGGATCGCGAACGCATGCGCCGCGCCTTTGAACGCGGTCTGGGTAAGCCTTCGGGTTTCGTGTTGCCGATTCAGCGCGTTTGGCACACCGATGGTCCTGCCTGGCAAAGCGGCATCTGGATGCTGCGTGCCCGCCACCTTTATCTGCTACCGGGCGACTCGCCCGTGGGCTTGCGCTTGCCCCTGGCCAGCTTGCCGTGGACCGCTTCGCCAGACCAGATGTTGCCGCTGGATCCGTTTGCGCCGAGGGTTCCCTTTGCGCTGCGGAAGCCTAGCCAGGCGTCGCA
>JAYVRS010000549.1:0-1757 GCA_043776185.1 Bryobacteraceae bacterium
CCTGGTTATTCTCCTAACGATAACGTAACACGAGAGTTAGCCGGATGAAAATGCGGCGGAGCTTGACCCCGCCGCATTTTGGGGGCGATTCTAAACCCCTCAAGCGCTCATGGTGGCCGACGCGGCGAGCCCAGCTTCGGCCTGGGGCGGCTTGCGTGGACGGCCCATCGGCTTGGCGTGCAACTGATAAGTCAGGGATGCCCGTGGATGCGCTCGTTTTTCGTGGATGCGCTCGTTTTTCCAGGGCTTCGGTGTCGTGCACTCGCGTTTGCCGGAACTGGCCCACTGGGGCCCCAGAAAACGCGGCGGAACCCAGATCCACCGCATTTCCGCGCCGATAAGTGCATGATCGCCGGTGAGTTCGGGATAAGTTAGGGTTGCCGGTGGATGCGATGGTTTTTTGGCCGAGGCGGCGCGTACTGCAGCCTGGATGGGGCTCGCGGCTTGAGTTAGCCGAGTTCACCGATGAGAGCGTCCAAAGCTGCATCTACTGCAAGAGCCTGCCGCTTGGCCGTGAGGTAGAGATTCTTCAGAAGATTGTACCAAGATGGAGAAACTCGAAGGAGTTCCAAAGCCGTTAGACGATCTATCTCCAAACCAGATTCATTGAAGAGCGCGATGTAGTATTCCACGCCACCGTCTTCCAGATCGTAGCTGCCGAGCTTTACGATCAAGTTCGTGAACGCGGCCTGGAACACGTAGGGTTGGCTGGTCTCTTCCCAAACCAAGTCACCCACATTCGTTCTTTCACTTAGACGCTGGACGAGTTTGGCGACTTTCTCTTGGGTAGTCATAAATTTCACGCTCCAATCTGCTGCTGAACTGCGGTTAAGACGAGTGTAAGCTTGTCGCTCTGGGCACTCGCTATCTTGTTAAGCCCAGCCACATCTTCGGGTGGTTTACCAGAAGCTAAAGTGGCCTCGACCATCTCCTCAATATCTCTGAACTGACCGATGACTCCCTGAATCGAAGATTTTTGAGGTTTCGTTAGGGCCTGCGAGTTTGACTTCAGTGACACCAAACGCTTGCGAATTGAAGTGTACCGAGACGGCATCGCATCCCAAGCGCCGATTCTGTGGAGCGCCTTTATCTCCTCAATGTCACTCATCAAAGCTGCCAAGTCAACGGCCAAGCCCTGCTGGGATATCTTCAGCCGAACCTCCGATACTCCTTCAGCAACGAGCGCGGAAGCTCGCTTGGCAAGAGCAATCTGAAGCGCCGTGACCGCAAAACCCACAATAGTGACGAAAAGACCGACCACGCTGGCCAAGTCGCCCCATCGTTCCTCGTGAAAAGCGCGTGAAAACCATTCCACAACTAGTTATGCTACCTCTATTTTGACGCCCGCAATGATCCCGGAGCCCGGTGCCATGCATTTCCCGGGGAGCAGCAAAGCCTCAATCCAGAAGGGCAAGCTAAGGTTCGGTCTCAAGGCTCGGTGTCCACCTCTCCTAAACTTATCTCCCCTGCCGCACCCAAAACTCCTAATTCGAGATAACTTACTCCACACAATGCGGTTATCGGTAATTCGCGGGGGAGCATGCAGCACCCCTGCCCGGCAGCGCGCCTGGACAAACCCACATACGGAAGGGCATTCAGTCGCCCGTCACCGGCTGCGCCACCTGCCGCTGACGCCGGAAAAGCCGGCCGAAAATATGACTCTGCCCGATATCATCGAAGATCGAGTAAGCCACCGGCGTCACCAGCAAAGTCAGCAGCAGCGAAAGCGTCTGTCCGCCAATCACCACCACGGCCAC
>JAYVRS010000550.1:0-1757 GCA_043776185.1 Bryobacteraceae bacterium
GGCGACTAAGCCATTGCGGAGCGTGCCGCGCCAATAGGGTTCGCCGCCGCCCCGTTGATCTGCGGGTTCCAGCGCCATTTGCGGCATTTCGCCGCTGAAGCGCATTCCGAGAATATCTGCGCGCGCGGCTGACCAATCGTCCCGATTCGGTTTCCAGAGCCGGCCGTTTAGGAGCGAGTCGAGCGCGAGCGCGCGCAGCGGGAACTCTACCACCAGAGCGGCGAAGTCACTTACCGGCGCGGCAATTTCTTCTTCAATCCAGTCCGCATGCTGCTGCACGAATGCCGATAGATCGGCTCCGGGAGGCGCAAAGCGGCTGGTGATAGCGGCAGACGCAACGTCCGCCCGTAGTCTTGCGACCATGGCTATACCTTCTATTCAATTAAGAGGGACGCGGGGAGTTAGTAGAGAGAGAAAAAAGCAGGGGGGACTTAGCTTTGCGCCAAGCCGGAAGGCATCGCGCAAAACTCGGACACAAGGTTGTGGTAAGTGAGCATAGTGTGATTGCCTCTTTGAGTAGAATAATTCGTCAGACGGGTAAGAGTCAAGTAAGAAATACTAGGTTGGCCCTAAAGCTATTTCGCCGGCTTGGCCGGAGCCTTCGGCACCAGGGACACGACTTCCGGGGGAAGGGTGAAGGCTGTAGCAGGGATGACGCCGTTGATCGTCCATTTGCTGAACACCATTTCCGCTGACTGCCCTCCGGCCATGATTCCCAGCTTGAATGGCCGCTTAACGCCCTGCACTTCCCGGTAGTCCGACATCGTACTCTCCATGGGCATGGGGCCCATTTGGGTCGGCATCGTGGCGGACATCTTGAGCAGCAGCCCGGTCTTCTTGCTGAAGAATCGCGTCTCCGGCTCGCCGGACTTCGGCCGCAGGACCACCTTGTGGCAATCCTCGCCAGCGACGGTTTCGTTGCCCGCTAGTTCCGCCGTGGGGAAGTACTTGCGCCATTGATGATCCAGGTCGATGGCCGCGTTGCGGACATGCATTTCGCGCTCCTCGCCCGACCTCACCCGCGCTCCGGTGATCTTGTTGTTCTCCCAAGCGACGCCGCCCAGGACGCCCTCTTCCAGCTTGCCCACGCCCTCAATCACAATGACGGTGTAGCTGTTGCCCGCCTTTTTAAAGACCTTGACGCTGCCACTGACGCCTTGCGCGCCCATGTTTACGGTGCCTTCGCCCAATTCGCTGGTGACCCGGCCGTAGGCGGCTTTGCCACCAGTGACGGCCACGAAGCGGTCCACGATGGAGGAGCCAGTGGGTTCCAGGGCTTTGAGCCAGCCGGCGGTGAGGCTACTTACGGTGAGTTGGAAGAATGCTCTTCTGCGCATGTATCCACTGTAGCGCAGCGTCCAAAACCGGGTCACCCACCGCTAGTGCGGCGGGCGTTAGATTTACAATTTGATCCGGAGTGACGCCTTCGCCTTCGAGCGTTTTGCCATTGCGGGAGATGTAATTCGCTACCGGGTATTGGAAGAAGTCGCCATTCGGGAGGCGCTCAATGACGGAGGGCAGGGCAGCCCCCATGCTGCGTGAGCCGAAGATGCGGGCGCGGCCGAGATCCTGCAAGCCGCCGGCCATGATTTCGGCGGTGGATGCGGTGCCGGCATCAATCAGGATGGCCAGCGGGCCGGTGTAGATTTCGGCGCGCGGGTTGACGGTGAACTTTAGTTTCGAGTCGCGGCGGATCATGGTGCCCAGCACCTGGTCAGGCTGGGTGACAAAGAAGCCCGCCAGGCCCATGGCCAGGA
>JAYVRS010000551.1:0-5595 GCA_043776185.1 Bryobacteraceae bacterium
AGCAGCTTCCGCTTCATCAACAGAGCAAGAATCGTCACAAGATTCAAGCCACTGTCCGCCTGACGGCGCATCATGTTCCGGGTCACCATCGGCGAGGGCATCCGGTTTACGAGCGGAGACAATACCTCCGGGACGCGGTCAGTGGGGGGCGCGCCTCCGGTGCGGCGATCTCCATAGACTTCCAAGCCCATCGCTCGCGGTCGTGGTTCGTGGTGGCGGGAGTCTAACTTTTGATCCATCGTGATACTCCCCTTATCGGAAACTCAGGGGAAAAAAGAATCCCAACCGCGACACGGCCATAAACCGGTCGAATTTCGCCATGTTTGACTTTGACGCATAGATCGCGTCGCCGGGCAATAGGCGGATATCTTCAGAGAACTTCCCTTTCCCCAAGATGTCTCTCACATTGATTCGCTTTACTTCCACCATTTCGGGATTCACGCGGCGAAACAGAAGCACTTGATCCTGTTTGGCGTTGACCGTAAATCCTCCGGCCATGGTGACCGCGTCCGTGAGCGACAACTCACCGCGAAGGTCCAGTTTTCCAGGCTTGGTAACCTCTCCGCCGACGATCACGAAAGGCTTGTTGAACTCTTTGAGCGTGAGCGTGATGGCCGGCTGATGGAGGATTCCCGCGTATTTAGCGACGATCGCCGCGCGGGCCTCTTCGAGCGTGAGATCTTGCAGCTTGATTTCGCCGGCGATCTGGAGAGGCACGAAGCCATCAGGCTGCAGCGTCACCGTTTGGCTAAATTCCGGGGTGAACTTGAATTGGATCTCGACCACATCACTGGTTTGAAGACGATAACGGGGAGTTCGCGAACTGAACTGGCTTGGTGCGTCTGCCGCCGTGAGCACACTCGACAGCGCGATGACGGCCATCAGTCCATGGGTTAAAGTGTAAAATCGCTGTTTCGCCATAGGTTCACTTTGGATGCTACGGTTTGTGGGGACGAGTAACAATCGAACAAAGGTACTAGTCTAGGCCTAGCTACGGTACTTTTGCGTCGCTTGGTTGGTGGGGCACACTAAGTAGATATGGCTGAGAATGGTCCGAAAGGGTAGGACGGACTCTTCTCTTTCAGGCCTTTACGGAGGGTTGCCTCAGCAAACGCGAGGCTTCCGGAAAGTTCACCGGATAGGACGATGGTACGGTCTGAGGGCTAGTCCAAAAGTTTTTGGTACTTAGATGTTGCTGGCGCACTATGACGTCAAATTGCCGCTTTCAGTCGTTCCATTCCTGATTTTAGGTCATCCGGATCGGTGAGTAGACTGACAACGAGGCGCGTACCGGACAGAAAATCGTAGAAGTAGCCCGGTTGAACGAGGACGGAAGCGTCCCTCAGCAATCGCAACGCCAGTACTTCCTCATCAATGGTAGGGGGAAGGTCAACGACGGCGGTCCAACCTCCCTGGGGTGGGTGGTAGCCGATCCCGGAGCCGGATAGCATGGCTTGCAGATTCTGACTATTCTCGCGAATCCGCCCAAGAATCGGAGTTTGTATCTCCCCCCGCCGACGCAGCCAGGCGACACTTGCCCATTGAATGGGAGCGCTCACCGATAAATAAGTGTCCGCCATCAGTTCCAAGCGATCACGGACGGCTGCTTGACGTTCGCCGGTCAACACCATCCAACCGAGCTTCATTTGCGGCATACCGCACACCTTAGACAAGCCACTGAGGACAAAGACACCGCCCGCCTCATACTTCGCCATCGTGTCAGTTTGGCCTGGCAGTAGCCGGTAATCGAGGAAGACCTCATCCACGATGAGACCCATATCAAGCGACGCGCAGCGTGAGGCGAGCGACCGCGCCTTGGAGCCGGTGAGATACTCACCAGTCGGGTTGTTGGGATGGACGGTTACGAGAGCGCGCGTGCGATCCGTGGCCAAATCACAAGGATCGGGCGAGTCATTCGGGTAAGGTACCGTGTCGAGTAACTCGAGGCCGGCCAGAAATTCAAACAGGGGGTAGGAGGGGCGCGGAACGAGGAGCTCATCTCCTGGATCAGCCATTAGCTTGAATAGGTAGTGATAGGCCTCACTGGTGCTAGCGGTTAAGACAATTTGATCCGGGTGCACGACGGCGCCAAGGTCGGCGTAATACTCGGCTACGGCTTCGCGGGTGGCGAGCAGCCCGGTCGCCTGGGGCTCATACTGCAGGGCTCTGGGGTCCGAGAGGCCGGCCAGCAAGTCTTCGGGATAACGAATCCCGGCTTTGGTGGGGTTCGAAATGGTGAGGTCCAGGATGCGCCGGCCATGGGCCTCGACGGCTTTGCGCGCCAGGGATAAGGCGTTCGGCTGGACCTCCCAAGTGAAGCGGCGGGAGAAGTTCACTCGGCGACCCGTCGTCGTCTCGATAGCCCCAGCCCGCCAGGAGACAATGGTATTGAGGGTGTCACTCGTCCTCGATTATCCCGCACTATGCTCGAAAACTATCTCCGCACCGTCGATGCCGATTGGCCCCACGCGCTAAATCGTCTCGCTGACCGCATCCATCCGGTGGACCGCCACGCGACGCGCATTTGGTTCAGCCTTTATCCGTTGCTGATGCTCGAGCTGAGCGAAGCCACCACTGATCGCGCGGCCTTTGAACTTTTCTACCAGTTGCGCGGCCACTATCGGCTAGGCGATGCGGTTCATACGTCGCATCGCTTTCTATATGGGCATCGCTTCTGGCCAAGTGCGCGCGAGACGGCGCTCGCGCTGACGCCCCAGGACACGCTGTGCGCGACCATCTTGCTGGCGGCGGGCCAAGTGAATGCGCCAGAGGCCCTGGCCATCGGCATCGCGGCGATCGCCCTGATGACGCTTCGACAAGCCCCGGCGGCGTTGCGCGAGTCGACTCCGCCCATTGAGCAGTACGCCAGCGAGAGTCCCGAGACTTGGCTTGACCGACGCGCCACCGACGCCAAGCCAAGCTTTCTGGCGCGTCTGTCGGGTCGCCCTGCTGGCCCGCGGATTGTCTTCGACGAACAAACGCCGGAGGGCGCGTTTCGGCTGCATCCGACACAAGACCTCACCATGGCCGCTTGCGAGGACAAACGCCCCTATCACCTCACCGATTCGCGCTGCTTTGAGGACATGGGGCCCATTCCGGTGGAGTGCCGATCTGGGTCCTGCGGCACATGCTGGGTGGGCGTGTTGGGCGGTAACGAACAGCTCTCGGCCGTCACGCCCTACGAGCGCAAGCGCATGGAATACATCGGTTACTGGGACTCCGGATTCGAAGATGCCACCGCGGACCGGCCGCTGATTCGTCTGGCTTGCCAAACGCAGGCTTCTGGTTCGGCCTCTATCGTCATCCCCCCATGGTGTGGCGTCTTTGGACCTACCCGCCGCGACCGGCAACCGGGCAAGGCATAATGGGGTTTGACTTGGCTTCTGGTTACGCTACTTATGATGAATACAGCGATGGGGGCCACGGTCGTGGAGGGCAACGCCCAAAGTCCGGTTCGGGTGGTGATCTTCGAAGATCTCCAATGTTCCGACTGCGCCAAGTTCCGGGCGATGTTGGACGCTACGCTATTGCCAAGATTCGGCAGTGAAATGGCTTTCGAACACCATGATTTTCCGCTCGCCAGCCACAGTTGGTCAGGACGGGCGGCGATGGTGGCTCGCTTCTTTGACACGCGGAATCCCACGGTGGGCATCGAATTCCGGCGGCAGGTATTAGCCCGGCTAGATGAGCTCCAGGCCAACGACCTCGCCGGGTTTGTCGCTGGCTTCGCCCGGCAATACGGTATCGATCCAGTGAGGGCCGTCGAGGCATTGAACCATCCCGCGCTCGCCGCGTTGGTGGATAAAGATCGGGCTGACGGCGTGGCTCGTGGCGTCGCAAAGACGCCCACCGTCTTCGTCGACGGCCAGCCCTTTGTCGAAACTTTTACCGTTGAGGCCATCTCCCAAGCCATCCAGACGGCGATCGCTACTAACAGGAAGAATTAATGTCACCAGATAATCGTCTTGTTTCACTCATCACTGGTGCCAGCCGTGGCATCGGCCGCGCCGTGGCCATTGAATTGGCCCGCACGCATCGCGTAGTGGCCACTTATCGCGGCCGTTTGGATGCGGCAGAGAGTCTGGCTGCCGAAACGGGCGCGGCCATCTTTCAGTGCGATGTGGCCAACGCCCGCGATCGCCAAGCCGTGGTGGATTTTGCCTTGGCTACTTATGGCCGCGTCGACTTACTGGTAAACAATGCCGGCATGGGCCAGCGCGAGCGCCGCGATGTCCTGGAGGCGACCGTTGAGAGCTTCGATGAGCTAATCGGCGTGAACCTCAAGGGGGCACATTTTCTGACGCAGTTAGTCGCCACACACATGATCAAGGCTGGCATTAAGGGTCACATTGTATTCGTTTCGTCCATCTCGGCGTTTACCGTCTCCACCAATCGGGCCGAATACTGCATTTCGAAGGCCGCGTTGAGCATGAGTGCGCAGATTTACGCCCAACGCTTGGCTCCCGAAGGTGTCTTAGTCTTTGAAATTCAACCGGGTATCATTCGTACCGATATGATTGCCGCCGTGGAGCAGGTTTATGAGGACAAGATCGCCAACGGCTTACTGCCCCAACGCCGGATGGGCGAAGGCCGTGACATCGCGGGGGCGGTGCGCGCCATTGCCGATGGCCATCTTGATTATTGCGCCGGACAAATACTGCATGTCGACGGCGGCTTTCACTTACGCAGTTTGTAAGTTGGCAAGTCCGGCGACTGTGTAACTTCTAACTTTCTTTTGAACAGATAGATCGCTCGAATAACTAGCCTGCGGCGTCAGCCGTGGGGTCTTCTCCATGTGGCTCCGGCCCCACGGCTGACGCCGCGCTAGTTATTCGAGCCAACTTCGGTAGACGAGCAGCTGAATTAGCGATCGCCTAGCTTCTGGTTGACGGCTGCCATGATGGCCCGGCTCGCAGCGTTGGCTCGCCCGGATTGCTCTAACTGGGTCAGCGTCTCTCGTGCGCGGCCCCACCATGCTCGCGCGCGGTTTCGGTCTTTCAAAGTGGCGTAAACCTCGCCCACGGCTGCGCAACTCTCAGCCACTTCACCCTGCGCACCGGCGTTCGCCGGGTTCTTCTGCGCCAGTCCCTGCCGAATTTCCAGTCCCCGGGTGAAATCCCGCAGCGCCGCCCCGGTGTCGTTTTTCTTCAGCCACGCCTGGCCCAGCCGATGATACGTAATAGCCAGCATCGAGGACACGCGAAACTCATCGGGATCGGCCGCCGCCATCTGCTGGTAGATCAGATTTACTTGCTGAAAATGTTTGATAGCCTGGTCCGGCCGATCACGTTCTAGTTCCAGATTCGCCAGGGATCGCAAGGCGGCGGTCTCGGTCATCCGCAATTGCTGATTCCGGCCGAACTCTCGCAACCCTTCGCGGGCCACCTCCATCGAACGCTTCAAATTCTGGACACCCTCTTCAAATTGTTTCTGCTGGGTAAGAATGGTACCCATTCGCATATAGGCTTGCGAAAGGCCAGTGAAATCCTCGGCCGAACGAGCCCCGCCGGAGACCAGTGCTAAATATTTGGCGAGCGCTTGATGCCGGTACTGTAGCGTGCCGTTCCAATCGCCGATTTGGGTAAGTCCTGCGGC
>JAYVRS010000552.1:0-5582 GCA_043776185.1 Bryobacteraceae bacterium
GCCTTCCTTCATGGCGGTGGCGAAGTTCTCGGCGGTGGCGAATTCGTTGGGGACGATGCGCGAGTGATTGTGCATGCCGACGATCATCTTGTGCTTGGCGGCGACGGGAGCGACGCGCTTCGCCGTGGAGACGTTCGAACTGGCAGTGATGTATTTGGCGCCGAGCCACTTGGCGATCAGGAAACCTTTTTCGATTTCTTCGTCCGTGAAGCTATCGCGGAAGGAGTAATTGAAGGCGTAGACGTTGATGCCGGCCGCATCGAATTTGGCCTTGATCTTGGCGATGTCCGCCTTGTTGACTTCCAGACGCCACTTCTTCAACGCCGCTTGGCCAGCGGGGCCGCGCTCCACCTTGGGTTCAACGTGGCCGCTGAATAACTCGGTATAGCCGATGCCAATCTCTTTCATGCCGGCGATGGCGCCGTCGACATCGCGGTCGCGGAAGCTGTAACTTTGCGCGCCGAGGGGAACGCCCCCAAACACGGAATTGATCTTGGCTTGGGCGGGCACCGCGATGGCGGTTGCGGCGAGGGCCAGTTTTGTAAAGTCTCGACGAAGTAACATGTATCAGCCTTTCAACTGGGAGGCGATGGCAGCGGCAATCTGGTTACCGTGGAATCGGCCGTTTTCAATGAAGATCTCGGAGGTATGGACCCCGGCGACGATGACGCCAGCCAGGAAAAGTCCTTTCCTCGCGCTCTCTAGTGTACCGGAATCGAGGTCGGGCCTTTGGGTGGTGTCGTTGAGCGCCACGCCGCACTTAGCCAGGAAGGGGAAGTCGGGGCGATAGCCGGTGAGGGCGAAGACGAAGTCGTTCTTGAGCGAGACCGGGCCATTCGGCGTGTTCAGTTCGACACTGCCGGGCGTGATGGCCGTGACGGTGGAGTTGAAGTAAGCCGGAATCTCGCCGTTCTTGATGCGGTTGGAGATATTGGGCATAATCCAGTACTTGATGTTCTTGTGGAGCTCAGCGCCGCGGTGCACCAGGGTCACTCGCGCGCCAGACCACCAAAGTTCCAAGGCGACGATGGCGGCTGAATTCTTGGCACCCACCACGACAACGTCCTGGTTGTAATAAGGATGCGGCTCTTTGTAGTAGTGGATCACTTTGGGCAGATCCTCGCCAGGAATATTGAGTAAGTTGGGAACGTCGTAGAAGCCCGTGGAGAGGATCACTTTGCGGCTGGAGTAAGTGAAGGGCTCCTGATTGATGCCGTGCGAGTGGGTGACGAAATGGTTATCTTCGCCGTCGACGCGATCAACGTGTTGATACTGGCGGATATCGAGTTCGTAATGCGCGGCGACGCGCCGGTAGTATTTGAGGGCTTCGGTGCGCCCGGGTTTCTCGTTGAGCGACGTCATCGGGATGTTGCCGATTTCGAGTAACTCGGGCGTCGTGAAGAAGACCATGTTGGTCGGGTAGTGATAGAGCGAATTGACGACGCAGCCTTTGTCGAGTAAGACGACGCGGAGGCCCAATTTCTTGAGTTCGATGCCGCAGGCAAGGCCGGTGGGCCCAGCGCCGACAATGACTACGTCGTAGTCAGGGATCATAGGCTGGCGGAAACCGTGGTGTGGACCTGGTCGAGCGCAGCAGCGAGAGCTTCGACATTGGTGCCGCCGCCTTCGGCGAGGTCCGGCCGGCCACCGCCCTTGCCGCCGACGGCTTGGGCCACGGTGCCGAGTAACTTGCCGGCGTGCACCTTACTGGTTAGATCTTTGGTGACGGCGGTGATGATGGCGATTTGTCCATTTTCCACTGAGGCGAGTACGATGACCGCCGAGAGCCACTTGCTGCGGAAGGCATCGGCAATGTTACGCAGCTGCGCGCGATCGAGACCGTCGACGCGAGCGGCCAGGACCTTGACCCCACCGACGTCGCGAGCTTCACCTTCGAGCGACCCGGACTTGGCGTGGGCAATCTGCTCTTTCATCTGCGCCACCTGACGCTCCAGTAACTTCTGCGCCTCTTTGGTGCGATCGAGTTCGGCTTGAAGCTCGGTCGTATTAGCGACAAGCGCGTGGATGACGGCCTCCGGACCGGTGACCGCTTCAATGCGCCGCACGCCGGCCGAGATGGAGCCTTCGTAAACAATGCGGGCCACGCCGATGTCGCCGGTACGCGAAACGTGCGTGCCCCCACAAAGTTCGCGGCTAAAACCGGGGATGTTGACCACCCGGACTTCGTCGCCATACTTTTCACCGAACAGCGCCATGGCCCCGGTTTTGAGGGCGGTGTCGATGTCCATCACCGTGGTGGTGACTTCGGTGTTTTGGAGGATGTGCTCGTTGACGATGCGCTCCACGGCGGTACGCTCTTCGGCGCTGAGGCCGGCGTAATGGGTGAAGTCAAAGCGCAGGCGCGTCGAATCAACGACACTGCCGGCTTGCTTGATGTGCTTACCGAGTACGTTTTGCAGGGCGGCCTGGAGTAGGTGGGTAGAGGTGTGGTTACGGCGCGTGGCGGCGCGACGCTCCGTGTCGATCCGGGCGAGTAAGTTAGTGCGTTCGCCCAAGGGCTGTAACCACTGCACCTTATGCACAATCAACTTAGGCAACCCGTAAACCGTACCAGTAACATCAGCGAGCTTGTCACCGGTCTCGGCGTCGAGTAAGACGCCGTGGTCGCCGACCTGGCCGCCGGAGTCAGCGTAGAAAGGGGTTTGATCGAGCACGACTTCGGTGTCGCTCGCATAGAGCACCTTACCGACGGCCTCAGTGTGTTGGTAAGCCAGAAACTTGGTTTCGCCGTAACCGTCTTTGACGGGCTGCAGCGCGGGGTTGACATGGGCTTTCTCCGCACCCTTCCAGGAAGCGCGAGCGCGGGTGCGTTGATCTTCCATGGCGGATTGGAAGCCATCGGTGTCGATGGTGAGATTCAGGTCCCGAGCCATATCCTGCTGCTCGTCGAGCGCGAGACCGTAAGTGTCGTAGAGCTTGAAAGCAGCCGGGCCGGGGATGATGCCGCCTTGCGCGGACTTGGCTTCGTCGTGGAAGATGCGCTCGGCGACCAGGAAGGTGTTGGCGTAGCGCAGCTCTTCTTCGCGCACGATGCGCGAGACGCGGTCGACACTTTCGAGTAACTCCGGGTAAGCCGGCTTCATGAAATCGGCGACGAAGGCGGTGAGCTTGTGCAGAAACGGATCCTGCAGGCCTTCCATGCGGGCGTGGCGCATGCCGCGGCGCATGATCTTGCGCAGGACGTAGCCCCGGCCTTCATTGGCAGGCACGACGTCATCGTGAATGAGGAACGCGGCGGCGCGGGCATGGTCGGCGCAGATGTTGAGCGTGGCCGCTTTTACGGGCTTGCCGAAGAGCGCTTGCGCCCGCTCGCGAATGGGCTCGAGTAAGTCGCATTCGTAATTAGAAACTTTGCCTTGCAAAATGGCGGCGACGCGCTCAAGCCCCATGCCAGTGTCGATGGAAGGGCGTGGTAAAGGTGTCAGCACGCCTTCCTGCGATCGGTCGTACTGCATGAAGACGAGGTTCCAGATTTCGACGAAACGTCCGCCCCCATCGAGCGGAAAGGCTTCGTGCTCATGGCCCGGGGCGGCGTTCTCGGGGCCCAAGTCGAAGTGGATTTCCGAGCACGGGCCGCAGGGGCCCGTGTCGCCCATCTGCCAGAAGTTGTCCTTCTCGTCGAGGCGGAAGATGCGGCTCTTTGAGATGCCCGTAACCTTCTGCCAAAGCTCTTCCGCTTCGTCATCTTCGCGGAAGACAGTAACGTAGAGCTTGTCCTTGGGCATGCCGTAGGTCTTGGTGATGAGTTCCCAGGCGAAGTCAATGGCCTCGGCTTTGAAGTAGTCGCCGAAGCTGAAGTTGCCCATCATCTCGAAGAACGTGTGGTGGCGGCGGGTGTAACCGACGTTTTCGAGGTCGTTGTGCTTGCCCCCGGCCCGGACGCATTTCTGGGCAGTGGTGGCGCGTGAGTAGTCGCGCTTCTCCTGGCCCAGGAAGATGTCCTTGAACTGGTTCATACCCGCGTTGGTAAACAGCAACGTAGGGTCGTCGTGAGGCACGAGCGAGGAGGAACGCACCGCACGGTGTTGGCGGGCGGCAAAAAAGTCAAGAAAGGATTGGCGGATTTCGTGGCCGGTCATGGGAAACCTCTATTCTCGCATGGGTGGGCGAAAATGAGGTGGCATTGGGGCGGCTGCGGAAGTGGTTGAGAATGTGGAACCGTCTGAGCATCGGCGCACGCTCGGGGAGGCGGAGCTGAAGCTCCGCGCGGACTGAAGTCCGCCCCACTTACGAAGTACAAACGCCGGGCCCCGCGATTACTGGCGGGGCTGATAGACTCTGGACCATGATCATTCTGCTGGCATTGCTAATGGCTGACGAGGCTTCCCTTTTGAGCGCGAGGGTGGCAGCTTCGCCCCGACTGGCTCTGACGCGCACCGAGGTCCGGGTGCAGGTGCCGAGCCCGGGGGTAGCCCTGGGGTTTCCGTCGGCGGTGACGATGGATGCCTCGGGCACCATCTACGTCCTGCAGCGCGAGGAGAAGCTGGATCCGGTGATGGCGGTGGATGCCACCGGCAAGGTTCTGCGCAGTTGGGGACGCGGGATGTATGTCATCCCCCACAGCATTCGGATCGATCCGCAAGGCAACGTGTGGACGGTGGATTCGTCGAGTTCGCAGGTGCATAAGTTTACGCCGCAAGGCAAAACACTGATGACGATCGAGGTGGGCGGTCAGCCGAAGACGGCCACCAATTTCAATGGAGCGACGGATATCGCGTTTGCACCGAACGGGCATCTTTACATTTCGGACGGCTACGGGAATGCCCGGGTTTTGGAATACACGGCGGAGGGCAAGCGGGTGAGAGAGTGGGGCAAACCGGGGAAGGGTCCAGGTGAATTTGAGCAGCCGCACGGCATCGCGATTGACGAGGCGGGCATCGTTTATGTGGCGGACCGCAAGAACGGCCGCTTGCAACGCTTCGACCTCGCTGGCAAGTTTCTGAGCGAGTGGACCGGACTAGGCATGGTGACTTCGGTATCGGTTCACCAAGGGGCCGTATGGATCGGGACCCAGCAGCGGAATGAGCCGACCTCGGCGGACGGGTGGATCTTGAAGCTGGACCGCAAGACGGGCGCCATTCTGGGGCATACCGAATCGGGCCATGGCCATCATTGCGTAAACCTGTCGGGCGGCCGGGTGTTATCGGGGGCGCGGCCGGATCATGTGTTCGTCTGGCGGCCCTGATCGCCAGTTTGGTACGATCAAGCCGCAGCAGGAGCACTGGTGCTGGTAGGCACAGCGACATTTTTGCGATTTGCCGCAGGATCCCCTCCCTGACGGTCAGGGTTCGTTAAACGTGACAAGGGAGGGAATCTGATCGCTGATGAGCGCAGTTAGTTTCTACCCGGTCAGCACTAATCCGGTAGACCGAACGCCAGCACGTTGCCCCCCGCAATGCCGGCGATGAATTGCTTGCCGTCGAACATGTAAGCCATCGGCGAAGCCTTCCAATTCTGGTTCGTCTCGAAACGCCAGAGCGGCTTGCCGGTGGTGGCGTCGGCCGCCATCATGGCACCGTTTTCTTCGCCGAAGAAGATGAGGCCGGTGGCCGTGGCGATGG
>JAYVRS010000553.1:0-5576 GCA_043776185.1 Bryobacteraceae bacterium
GCATCTAAGTATCTCTTAGTCGCCCGCCGCCGCGGCGTGAGTGAGCGGCAGACTTTCTGATTCTTGGGCCAAGGCCAGAACCATCTTACTCGGCGTGTATTCGGGCACCAAGGTTTGAATCAAACGGATCACCTCACCGGTATCGCGGAAGGCACACAGATCTTGAAGTTGCTCCAGTTGATGGACCATATTGGCCGCCGATTGAGCCTGGCCAACAAAGATCTTGATTTTCCGATGGCCCGTGGAGATCGTCTCTTCATCATCGAGGTTGAGTTCCTCGTAAAGCTTTTCGCCAGGACGCATCCCCGAAAACTCAATCTTGATATCGACGTCCGGCACACGCCCCGACAGCAAGATCAGGCGCCGGGCGATGTCGACGATTTTGATCTGCTGCCCCATATCCAGCACGAAAATCTCCCCGCCGCAGCCCATCGCAGAGGCCTGCAAAACCAACTGCGCCGCCTCCGGAATCGTCATAAAGTAACGTCGCATATCGGGGTGCGTCACAGTAACTGGACCACCGGATGCCACCTGTTGTTTGAATACTGGAATGACGCTGCCGTTACTCCCAAGAACGTTGCCGAAACGAACCGCGACATAACGAGTGCGACTGGGGGGAAGGGCTCGGATCAGCAGTTCACACAGACGCTTCGTCGCTCCCATGACACTGGTGGGACGAACCGCTTTGTCCGAGGAGATCAAGACAAACTCTTCCACCCCATAATCCGCAGCCGCCACGGCTACATTGCGGGTTCCGAATACATTATTGGCGACTGCTTCAAGCACGCTGGATTCCATAATCGGAACGTGCTTGTAAGCTGCGGCATGGTAAATGATCGACGGGCCATAAGTCGCCATCACCTGGCGGATCCGCGACATATTCTGGATGCTACCGATCTCACCGTGAAAGGCGACGCCGCCGAAATCGGCCCGCATCTCCCGCTCCAAATGAAACAACGGAGTCTCCGCAATATCGAAGGCAACCAAGGCCGCAGGCTCGAAACGGGCGATCTGCCGGCATAGCTCAGACCCGATGGAACCAGCCGCACCGGTGACCATCACTACTTTACCCTGCAGACTGGAACGTAGGAGCTGATGATCCAAATCAACGGGCACACGCGAAAGCAGATCTTGCACGTCCACCTCACGGATCTGCGAGGCAAGCGCTTTACCTTCCACCGCTTCACTGATAGCGGCCACGGTGCGAAAACGGACCCGGGCTTGCTGGCAATACTGCAGGATCCGCAGCATCTGGTCGGCACTAGCGGAAGGCATCGCAATCAACACTTCTGTCACTTCATTCAGCGCAACCATAGTGCCTAAATCCTGCCCCCGCCCGAGCACTCTAACGCCTTGAACGAACACATTAGCGAGCCGCGGATTATCGTCAACGAAGCCCTGGACGCGATATCCCAGGGCCGGATTCAGGCGCAACTCCGCCAGCAGTGCTACCCCGGCTCGCCCGGCGCCATAGATGAGGATGCCACGGCCAGATGAGTGATGATCGCGTTTTTTCGCCTCAACGAAGATACGCTCACTGAGATACCTGACGCCTAGAAACAGCGAGCACAAGATAAGATCAAGAATGGGAATCGACCGGGGAAAGCCGGGAGGAGCGAACCACAACAAGAAGATCAGGCTGGCCAGCGACCCCACGGCATTGGCTCTCACCAAACGCACGACATCATCCACGGAAAAACATCTCCAGGCACGGCGATGGAGCCGATGGAGCCGAAACACCACTAACTTAACGGCGACCCAAACCACTAAGGCCACACGCAGATGTGGGAGGTAGCCATCGGGTATTTCAAATTCAAAACGGAGCAAGAAAGCGGACACGCCGGCCGCGACGATCAACACTGCCTTAACGGCTAATGGAAATAATCGCCAGTCACGAATCACGGCGCAAACTCTCTTATACATGGTTGTCATGATTTCTCCCTCCAGGAGGCCGAAGATCTATCGACCAGCAGCCGCAGCCAATTCAGGAACCAACACTGCTCGCCGAGAGATGGATCCGATGGCTCGGGCGAGCGACGAGGTGACAGACTCAATTTGGCCGATAGTGAGGTGATTGAAGAATGGCAGAGCGATGGTTCGATCGGCCACATGCTCAGTTACGGGGAAGTCTCCCCGGCGGTACCCGAATTCTTCGCGATAAAACTCCTGTAGATGAATAGGAGCGAAGTAATTGTTGCAACCAATGCCGTCCTGACGAAGTAGATCGAGAACGCGATCCCGGTCTTCCCGCGTAAATTCATCCTGCAGGCGAACGACATAAACGAACCAACTGATTTCGGTGCCGGCCGCAGCAGGCGGCGGGGGAATCACCTCCGGGATGGCCGACAGTAACTCAGAATACGCGTGGGCAACGTTCCGGCGCATCCGCAATATCGAGGCCAGCCGTGACAGTTGCCCCAACCCCAAAGCGCAATTGATATCGGAGAGTCGATAGTTATATCCGAGGCGTTCATGTTGAAGCCACGCCCCGCCGTCGCCGCGCCCTTGGTTCCGCCAACTACGGGCTAAACGGGCCACTCGCTCGTCGTCGGTAACTAAGGCTCCGCCTTCACCGGTGGTGATCTGTTTATTGGGATAGAAAGCGAAACAGCCACTCTGGCCAAAGCTACCCGCTAGACGTCCATCAATGGTGGCCCCGATCGCCTCGCAAGAATCCTCGATGATGATGAGGTCCTGCCGGTTGGCCATCGCACTGATGACGGTCATGTCGCACGGCCGCCCAAACACGTGGACGGGAAGTATGCCGCGGGTACGCGGAGTAACTTGAGGTCCGATCAGAGCCGGGTCCAGATTGTAAGTATTGATATCGATGTCGGCAAAGCGAGGGATCGCCCGCTCGAACAACAAACAGTTAGCGGAAGCAACGAAGCTGAAGGGCGAAGTAATCACTTCGTCGCCGGCACCAAGACCGGCCGCTTTGACCGACAGATGAAGCGCGCTGGTGCCGGAGTTTACCGCCACGGCGAAACGCGTACCGGCGGCCGCAGCTAACGCTGCTTCAAACGCTGGCAACACCGGGCCCAGGCTTAACGTGGGCCCGCATAGCACGTCATGCACACGCTGACGGTCATCGGTGGAGACATCGGGCGAAGAGAGAGGGATGGGCCGGAGGCTTGAGTTCGGCATATACGGTGAATAGTCCTTGTCGGGTTGTTAGTGAGGGCGGCCGGTCAATTCGGAAGCATCCGTGCCAATGCCGGCCGGCGCATTGCGGGCAGCAGTGCCCATGAATTCCTCGCAGGAGACTTGCCCTGGTTTTGCTACGCCCGCGGCGGTGACGACTTTCCAAAAAGTGAGAGCCAATATTTTGAGGTCGAGACTAAAACTGCAGTTATCGACATACCAGACATCGAAAGCCAGCCGTCGATCCCAATCGATCGCGTTGCGGCCGTTCACCTGAGCCCACCCGGTAATTCCCGGTTTGACCGAATGGCGACGATTCTCTTCTGGCGTGTAGCGTGCTAAGTAACGAACTTCCAGCGGCCGGGGCCCGACGAGACTCATTTCGCCAGACAACACTGTCAGCAACTGGGGAATTTCATCAAGGCTAGTGCTTCGCAGAAACTTACCAAACGCCGTGAGGCGCAGCTTCTCCGGAAGTAAGTTACCTCGCGCGTCCCGAGCGTTGGTCATGGTGCGAAACTTCAGACATTCAAAGACCTTGTCGTTCAAACCTGGCCGGGGGTGCCGAAAGACGACCGGCCGGCCCATAAAGACTCGTACCAAAATAGCCGTCACGGCGATGACAGGCGCGAGGACAAGTAACATGCCCGCAGCAACACTTACATCGAGAGAGCGTTTGGCGATCCGATAGGTGACTAGCATTTCTGTCCGAATTCTAGGGTTCCGCCCGGTCAGAAGATACCGGAGCATATTCGAGGGCCAAGACGCGAACTTCGAAGGGCGGTAGCCGGGCAGCAATGACCACTTCGCGACGCGACAGGCGGAAGGGGGCCACTTGGTCCAATGTATATTCCATAACACGAGTGAACCCGTTTGGCCTCTGGATAACCACCTCGCCCGCCCAGTCCGCGGCGGAGTTGTTGATTAAAGTCACGAGAATCTTTCCCTCCGCCTCGCCCACAACGTATTCGATAGGGGCACCATTAACCCGCGCGACGGACACACGGAAAAATAGAGAATCGAGCAATTGCTTTCCAATGGGAAGAAGTTGGTCACGGGCTTTGGATTGCAAGTGGTCTGGTGTGCTGAGAAATACTTCCCCCGCGCCGACCCGATGCCGGGTGATGAGGGGGTCCGCCGCCTCATTTACCGCGAGGACCTCTGCGGTTGTGGCGCGCACCACGAAATACTCGTAGTCTGTTTCACTGACATTGCTACTCGAAGGAAGCCAGCGGGAGGACGAAGCAGTCCTCAGCGCCGACGCTTGAAGCGCGACACCGACCAAATCTTCGTCAGCGATAACCATTTGGGCGGCGTTGATTACAAGAATTCCGCCGCGATTCACCCAATCGCGCAGATCGGCGCGCAGGCGTGAGTCGAGAGTAACATCGCCGACGAGCACAATGACCTTGTAATAACTCAAGGCTTGGGCGGGAACTTGGTTAGTGATGACATCCAGGTTGTCGCCCCAGCGAGTAGAAGGCATCGGCTCGTAGGGTCTCGGGTCACCTCCCGCAGCCAGAAAGGCCCGGAACATGGCTTCGTTTGGTACACCGGCGCTGTTAGCAAAGGAGGCCCCGGGAGCCAGGCCATGGAGCCAGTGTTGGGGAAAGGCCACGCGGAAAAAGTTATCCAGCATGTAATCGCCTTTGGAATAGGGAATATCCTGGAACCAGACGGCATTGTTCTGGTTGTAGACGCCGTGCTTGGGGTCGAAACCGGAATGGTGATCGATCAGTATCGCGGTAGAGACAATTGGCTGGGCTACTTCGGGATGGCGACGGAGGGCGAAGCCGGCGAATTCCTGAGTCACTTCGCCGAAAGGATTCAGCCGGCCACTGGGGTAGCGGTAAATGGCGGCTTCATTCTGAATGGTGCGGGCACCGGCGGCGAAGGCGGCGTAATAATTGCGGCGAAGGTAACTACTGGACCAACCACCTTGCAGTATGCCAGCATCGCTGTAGCTAGTGGCAGTACCGAGGGAGCTGCGCCAACTGGAGAAATCGATGCCCCAGTCCCGCCCATACTGCCGGGCAGCACCTCTCAGGAAGGCAATACCGGTGGAGAGATCGCCTAACTCATCAATGCCACGCTCGAGTAGCTGTAACTCCACACCGAGTTCGAAAGCGCGATAGACGCTAGGAGCGTGGTCAGTTACGGCGGCCAGTTTGTATTTTCGAGTGGAAGGGGGCTGCCGCAAGTAATCCAATAGGGCGGGAAAGCTATTGGCATAGTAGGCAAGAAATTTCGCGTCGGCTTCTGCGCGGGAGAGTCCGTTGTAGCGGGGGCGACCGCGGGATACCCAGGATCCGCCCGATTGGTCCCACTCGGGTAGGAGGTTCCAGAAGAAGGCGACGCCGGAGGCATTAGAGGCCAGGCGGTTGAAGTCTACACGTTGTTGCTCGATAGCTTCATCGGACGTGCCGGCGGGT
>JAYVRS010000554.1:0-1746 GCA_043776185.1 Bryobacteraceae bacterium
GCGACGGACCACGGACACTTTCCGGCGGCCAACGGGGGCTTATTCACGACTGCGGCGGACTATTCACTGTTCGCCCGAATGATCTTAAATGGCGGGAGCCTGAAAGGAAAAAAGTACTTACGGCCCGAGTCAGTTACTTTGATGACGACGGTGCAGTCCGGCGACTTGAAAACCGGCTTTACGCCGGGGAACGGCTGGGGACTTACTTGGTGCGTCGTGCGGGAGCCTCAAGGAGTTACTGCCATGCTGAGCCCCGGCACCCACGGCCATGGCGGTGCCTACGGCACCCAGGCTTGGATCGACCCCAAGAAGGGCCTGGTTTTAATTCTGATGGTGCAACGCTCGAATTTCGGAAACGGCGATAACTCGGCCGTGCGTCTGGCGTTTCAACAAGCCGCCACGGCCGAGTAAGCCGGCTACTTAGTCGCCGCAGCGGCTTTCTTGAAATCGCCCGCTTTGACGATACTGATATTCCCGGGAATCAAGTGACGGCGTAGTGCCGCCGTGATGTCGTCCGGCGTTAGCGCCATCACCTTCTTCTCATACTGCTCGTCCCAGGCCAATGTAACCCCCTCGGATTGCCGACCGACGAGCGTCTGCGCCAACGACGCGTCGCTGGAACGGCCCACCTGCCGGCCTTGAATCCATCCCGTGTGGCCCGTCTCCACTTCATTGGCGGTGAAGCCGTCCTTCAAAACCTTGTCGATCTCTTCCAGGAAAGCGGCTTCTACTTTGGCAATATTCTGCGGCGCGGCGATGGCGGAAGTTTGGAAGAAGCCATTCTTTTCCTTATGCCGGGCACCCAGGCTCGAACTAACTCCGTAACTGAGCCCATCTTTCACGCGAATGCGCGTCGCGAGCCGCGAATTTAGAAATCCACCGCCCAGCAAAAAATTTCCGAAGGCAAGCGCGGGATAGTCGGGGTCCTGGTCACTAACTTCGAGCCGTAGGCCGGCCATGAAACTGGCGTTTGATTTATCCGGAGTTTCGATCGACTCATTTATCGCAGGGATAGTCAAGTATCCATTGGTCACCTCGGCATACGGCGCGGGACTCTTCCAATTCCCAAATTGTTCGGCCAGGACTTTCTTGACGGCGGCTGGGTCAAAGTCGCCGACAATGGCCAACTCGCCATGGGAGGCACCGTAAAAGTTCTTGTAGAAAGCCGTGATCTGCTCGTACGTTACCGTTTTGAGTTCCCCTATCCACTCGTCCACGGTGAGCCGCACGCGTACATCACCTTTCGGGTAAGGATAGAGGGCGCGCATGAGGCTGGTACCCGCCTGAAATTGCGGTTCTTGACGGGCCGAATCGAGCCCCGTGATCTGTTGCTTGCGAATCTGCTCAAACTCCGTCTCCGGAAGCGAAGCTTCCTTGAGAATCTCGGCCGCCAGCTTGAGGGCATCGGGCAGATTCTCGCGAGTAGTTTCGAGCGACATCGAGGCACCAGTGACAGATCCACTTATGTTCAGGCGCAATTTCACCTTGTCGATCGCGTCCTGAATCTGTTGACGACTTTTCTTCGCCGTGCCCCGCATCAGAGTAGAGCCGGTGAGGCCTCCCACGGTGGCCAGCCCCTTGAGCGTCTCAACGTTGCCGAAGTGCAGGCTCATCACCGCGTGTACCGTGTTGCCTCGAGTCTTCTTCTCGAGTAAAGCCACTTTGAGGCCAATCGGAAGTTCGTACCGCTCGGTGCGCGATTCGATGTTACTCGGCGAAGGGTCGAACGCTTCGCCGTCAGCTAGG
>JAYVRS010000555.1:0-1746 GCA_043776185.1 Bryobacteraceae bacterium
AGGTTCAGCCCCGTATCGACGAACGCGGGCATCTTGCCGGCCAGAAAATCGACGATGATCTTGCCCGTCGGCGTTGGCTTAATATCGCGCTCGCCGACCGGTGAAGTGGGATTGACGATGGTGACGTCCACCTCGGCGGCGGCCGCCAGCGCCGCTTGCTCGGCCAGATACTTTGAGCGTTTGTAGGGGCCGGTCATCTGCTCGAGCGCCGTCGGCTGTTTCTCGTCACCCAGGCCATGGCGGACGAAGCCGATGCAACCCACCGTGGAGGTATAAACCACGCGCTCGACCCCGGCTTGCTGCGCCGCCATCAGCAGATCACGAGTGCCGTCGACATTGGAGGCGTACATTTCGCTTTCGTCGCGGACCCACAGGCGATAATCAGCGGCAGCGTGAAAGATGTACCGGCAGCCCTTCGCAGCGCGGCGAAGCGAATCCCGATCACGCAGATCTCCCACGACGAATTCGCTATCGAGCCCCGCGATCGGCGCGTCTTGGCGGGTCAATAAGCGCAACTGATGGCCGCGTTCCAGCAGCAATCTGGCGATATGCCAGCCCAGAAAGCCGGTGGCGCCAGTTACTAGAGTGGGGGCCATAAGATGCGCGACAGGCTAGGCTGCGCGCTTCACTTTCAGCCAGTCGCTCAAGGCCATTAACGGGAACGAATCCCGATAAAGGTGATAAGTGAGGTAGTAGACGTTGGGGAATCCGGTGCCGGTGGCTAGCTCCTCGAACCAGGTGCCGTCTTCACGCTGCGTCTCCACCAGATGCTCCACGCCGTGGTGGACGCTTTGCGAAGTCTCGTCGCCGCCGGCTAACAGCCCCATGACGGCCCAAGCCGTTTGGGAGGCCGTACTCGGCGCGGGCACAAAGCCACCTTTGCGATAAGACTCGCAGCTCTCGCCCCAGCCGCCATCGGCGTTCTGGATGCTGCGCAGCCATTCGCCGGCGCGCAGAATGTGGGCTTCGCGGTCGCTTTCGCCCGCCGCCCGCAGACCACGCAAAGCCAGAAACGTACCGTAGACGTAGTTCACGCCCCAGCGGCCAAACCAACTGCCATCCGACTCTTGAGTTCGGATGAGATACTCGACCCCGCGGCGAATGGCCGGATGCTCGCGAGGCACGCCACTCAGAATCAAGCCCTCGATCACCCGGCCCGTAATGTCCGGGCAGGTGGGGTCGAGCATCGCGTTATGGTCGGCAAACGGAACGTCGGCCAGAAACTCCCAATTGTTATCGACGTCGAACGCCGCCCAACCGCCGTCTTTCGACTGCATGCCCAGCGTCCAGGCCACGGCTCGGTCGCGCACGATGCGTAACTCCGCCGAATTCGAAGCGCCCGTATGATGCAGAGCTTTCAGCACCATGGCGGTGTCGTCAATATCGGGATAGTGCTCGTTGGCGAACTCGAAGTACCAGCCGGAGGGCTCAAGGTTCGGCCTCTTGACGCTCCAATCGCCCTTACTGCGAACTTCCTTGGTCAGTAGCCAATCACCGCAGCGGCGCATCATTTGCTCGTCCGCCAGGCCGGATTCACCCAACGCGAAAGCCGCGATGGCCGTATCCCAAACTACGCTAAAACAAGGTTGATGAAAGAAGCGATCACCGTCTTCCACCAGTAGCCGGTCGAATTGGCGCTGCGCTTCGGCGCGCGACGGATGATCAGGGGCGTAACCCAGCTGGTCGAGCATCATGATGGAGTACATCATCGGCGGATAGATCGCCGCCAGCCCATCGGACTTCACC
>JAYVRS010000556.1:0-1746 GCA_043776185.1 Bryobacteraceae bacterium
ACACTAGGCCCCATCGGCAAGATCGCCGTCGGGCTCGTCACCAGCGCCGGCATGATTGCGGCCGGCATGTGGCTCGAACGCCAACCTCGCTATAAGGTCTTCGCCATTGGCCTGCTGAGCGGCGGTTGGGCGATGCTCTACTTCACCGCCTTTGCCGCGCACGGCATCCCAGAATCGCGCGTCATTGAGAGCCCCGTGCTGGGCCTGGCCGTGCTGCTGCTGGTGGGCTCCGTCATGATCTGGCGCTCGCTGCGCTACGAAAGCCAGTGGGTTACCGGACTCGCCTTTTTTGCGGCCTTCGCCGCCTTGCAAGTGGACCCATCCTCGGCCTTCGCCATGGTCGCCTCCGCCCTGCTCGCCGCCGGTCTGCTGGCCATCAGCACGCGCTTCGGCTGGCGCGCCATGCCCTTGGTCGGCATCCTGCTGGCCTACACCACCGTCGCCTTTCTGCCGCCTAGCGTCGGCTTTCTGCCCGGCATCGGGCACCCCATTTTGTGGGCCTATTGGCTGCTCTTCGAGCTATTCGATCATTGGCGGTCGCGCCGCGCGCCGCTATTTTCGCCGCTCGACGCGGTGCAATATGTGCTCAATACGATGGCTTTCGTCGCCGCCTCATTGCTCACCACGCGCGCCGCCGCCGCCGAGCACTACTCGTCTTTCCTGGGCTTAGCGGCCATGGCGTTCGCCCTCAGCGCGTTCTTCCGCCGTCACCGCGCCGTTGACCAAGGGGAGGAGCGTTGGTGGAACGCCGCCGGGCTCTCCCTGGCCGCCGCCAGCGCCGTCGCCGCCGTTGCCATCCTGCTGCGCTTCGACCGACTCTCCGCCACGCTCGCCCTTTTCATTGAAGGCCAAGCCCTCTTGGTGCTCGCCTGGCGCTCGCCCGCGCCGCTCTCCCGTTGGGTTGCCCTCGCCATCAACGGCCTCGCCTTCGGCAAACTCATCTTCGTCGACGACGGCCGCAATGGCTTCATCACCTGGCTCGGTTACCGCATGAACGCGGTCTCGCCCATGGGCGTCCTGATGGCCGCCGGCTTCTACGTGAACCGCGCACTGATGCCGATGCGCGTCTACAGTTGGGGCGCGACGATTCTGGTGGCGTTTCTGCTGGCGGGCGAAGTGTCCCCGGCCTTTGTCTTCGCCGTCTGGTCCGTCCAGGCCGCCGTGCTGGCCTTCGTCGCGCACCGCTTCGAGTTGCGCGAACTTCGCTATCAGGCTTACGCTCTCACGCCGCTGGTGGTGATGGCGCTCAGCTACACCATGTTCGATAAGCCGCACACTTCCTGGACGGCCTGGGCCTTATTCGCCGCCGCCTACGCCTTCCTTGGTTGGCGCTGGCGCGCCTTGCGTGAAGGCTACGAGCGCGTAATCGCCCTCACGGTCTCCTGGCAGTTCGCCGCCTTTGGCGGGGCAACGCTCCTGTGGACGCTCTTCCCGGGCACTCTCGCCGCCCCCACCTGGGGCTTACTCGCCCTGGCTATGGTGGAGGCCGGCGTCCTGAGCGAATTCCCGGAGTTACGCCGCGCCGGCCATACCGTCGCTGTCGCCGCATTTGGCCGGCTCTTCATGAGTAACTTCCCTGCCCTCGGTTCCACCGGCATTTTTTCGCACCGCTTACTGACGGTGACGCCGTTTATCCCGCTCTATTACTACTTATGGTCGCGCTCCCGCGCCCGCTTCTACTTATGGCTGCCGCCCGTCTTGGCGATGTTCCTGATGCGTTTTGAAGTTGGGCGCGCACACTCCGGC
>JAYVRS010000557.1:0-1743 GCA_043776185.1 Bryobacteraceae bacterium
AACGACGCGGCGGGGATCGTCGACGCGAATGCCCAACGCGCGCAGCCCCCCACCGTTTCGGTCGGCGTCACCACGCCTTACGGCTTCCTCCCCGCCCGCACCGGCGCCAAAGGGCCCACCCGGAAAGATTACTCCGTCGTCGTCCCCTACGCCACCCCCGTCGACGCCTACGTCCCGGGCTCGGGGATCGAGTTCGAGGATGACAAAGGCCGCAAGGCGACTAACCAGAGTTTGCGGTTCCCGCTGCGGCTGAAGCCGGGCGACCCGCCTAAGTCCGCGATTGCCAATGTTACCGCCCTGAAGGGCACGTTGTAAGGAAGAAAAAGGAAATCGACATGAAATACATTCTGTCTGTATTGGCGATTGGACTGTCCCTACTGGCGCAGCCTCCTCAAATTCCCCCTGGTCAAGCGCGGAAAGGCCTGGATGTCGACCGGACCATCGATCTGCTGCTCGACGACGACCTTCTCTTGCCCGCAACGTTGTCCCTGCCCGAAGGGCGCTATCGCTTTGTGATTCACAATGCCTTCACCAGCGCCCGTCTCGACCTGAGAATCGAAGACGAGAAGAACTTCCGGGTGGCCAACAGCGAAGTGAAAGCGCTGGCCAGTCGGGGCGAGTTGATCGTAGACTTAAAGAAGGGGAAGCAGATCATCTACGTCGCGCAGCGCCCGAAATGGCGTGCCACGATTGAAGTGCTCGAGGTGAATAAATAATGCGCGCATCTCTCTCTGCTCTCAGTGCCGCCTTACTGTTCGCGGCGTCCGGCGCTTTCGCTCAAGTCAATAAGAAGATTACTGACGGCATCGTTCCGTACACGGTGCAACAGGGCTCGCCGCGCGGGTCATACCGGTTGGACGATTTCGACAGCGTTAGTGTGTATTCGGGCCGCCTCAACGTTTCAGTACCGCTCTTGTCCCTGGGGGCGCGCGGTCAAGCTGGCTATACAGTCTCCGCCCGTGTCTCGCTTCCGCCGTGGACGCCGGAGCTGGAACTCCGCTCATCGCCGTGCTCGGACAATCGGCCAGGATACCCGCAAGAGAGCTTCTACTATGTGAACAAAGGCACGTCGCTTTGGTGGACCGCCCACCGCGCCCGCTTCGGCCCCGGCATGGTTGTCTATAAACGAACCGGCTGGCAAGAAGAGTCCGATACGCGCTCTGGCGGGGAGCCGATTCGCTTCTTTGGAAAGACCTACTCCCACGTCGTCTTTCTCGCACCGGACGGCACTGAGCATGCTTTGCACGAGAATCGCACGGTGCCGATTTTCGCTTGGAATGTCAACAATTACACCCTCCCCCCGGCTGACCGCCAACGGCAGAATTTCCGTTCGGTGGATAGCCCCGGCATGACCTTCCGCTCGGATTCCCCGATCACGGATACGAGCACCGTGACTGACCTCTCATACGACGAAGTCAGCTTGAACATCAACGGCTGGCTGAGGTTCGCCGACGGCATGCGCTACCGCGTCGAGCAAGGAAAAATCGCATACATCGAAGACCGCAATGGCAATCGCATGGTCTTCACCTACGAGTCAATCACGCCGGAGCCCGGTACGGCTCCCGGAGTGCTGTTTACCCACCGGATCACCAAAGCCACCGATAGTATCGGGCGCGAGACTTTTTTCGACTACGGTGTTTCTGACCAGATCGATGGCACCACGGTAATCGTGGATCGCATTCGTTACCTCGGCGGTGCCAGCGGAACCAGCCAACGCAAAATCCTGATTGAACGGAAGGCGGT
>JAYVRS010000558.1:0-5556 GCA_043776185.1 Bryobacteraceae bacterium
GGCCTCCGCTCGCTGCGGAAGATCCTTGTCGCCACGCTTCCAAATTTCCGCGACTTTGGCAAAGGCCTGCCGCGCCAAGCCAGGCTGCTGTGCCGCCAGTAAGGCCTTTCCCAGGCCATGCCAGGCCAAGGCCAGTCGCGGATAGACGGCGAGCACGCGGTGGTACTCGCGAATCGCCTCGTCATGACGGCCTAGCCGCAGCAGCGCGCTGGCCAGGCAGTCTTCATACCAATCCACGGCATAGAGGGGAGTTCGCTGCTTCACGGCCAGTTGAAACAACCGCAGCGCTTCGGGGTGGTCGCCGGCGGCCAAAGCCCGTTCGCCCTGGATGTAGAGTTCAAGACGTTGGTTGGCGCGCTGCCCACGGTCAGCGTGGGGAGGACGCAGGGCCAGCAGTTCATCCGCCCGCCGCAGATCTCCATTCCTTAACGCCAACAGAATCTCGGGATCGTGATAACCTTCCCGGGGTTGGATCCGCGCGAGTTGCAGCAATCGGCGATCATCGCCCTGTTCCAGGGCGAGCACGGCCAACTGGTCAGCACCCCATTGCCGCTCGCCATCGGAGGGGGCATCGGCCATGTAGCGCTCAAACTCCTGGCGGGCCTCTTTCCACCGCCCCATCCGGTATAACGCATTGGCCAGATGGATCCGCGAACCAAACTTGGGTTGCCGTTCGAGAATCATGCGATAGATCTTCTCGGCCTGCTCAAAATCGTTAGCCGCTTCGTACCCCAAGGCCAGCGTATCGTAAGCGTTCACTTCCTCGGGTTGCAGCCGCACGAACTCCTTGGCCTGGGCCACGCCGTTAGCGAAGTCATGCTTCGCGATAAAGAGCGCGCTTAGGATGTTATGCGCCTGGGCCGTCGACGGATCGAGCGCAATCGCCTGATTCAGTTCGGCCACCGCCTCGTCGTAGCGTTCCTCACCCAGAAGAATCCGCCCCAGTTCTTCCCGGGCTTCGGTTTCCCTGGGATAACGGGCCAGCAATTGCCGCAGTTCCATAATCGCCGCCGGGTAGTTCCGATGGGCCAGTTGGTACCAGCTCAGGATGTAGCGCCGATTCAGTTCGTTCAGCTTCCAACGCGCCGAATAAGCGCTCTCCAGATACGAGCGCCCCTTCTCCTCCCAAAGCCAGCGCACGCTATAGACGTAGCCGATCCGCGCCTGCGCCATCACGAAATTGGGGTCCAGTTGCAGAGCCTCCTGAAACTTCGCCACGCCCTCCGCCGCATGATACTGCCGTGACAGCTCAATGCCTGCGGTATAGGCTTGGGCCGCTTTCAAGCTGGAGGTAAACGCGATGGCGGGAGCCCCGGGTGGCCGGTAAATGTCGCCACTGAGGTAAAAGAATCCCCCAAAACCGAGGATCGCAGCCGCGATGCCGGACCCCATTAGCCATCGACGCCAATGTCCAGCAGGGGTTGCTGGAAGCGCAACGACGCCGGCTGTCGCGTCCACCTCCTCCACCGCAGCGACAAACCGATACCCGCCCCGGCCCATGGTCCGGATAAATCGAGCCTCATGCGCATCGTCGCCCAGCGCCCTCCGCAGCTCAATCACACACTGCGCCACCGAGTTCTCCGAAACCACGGTCCCCGGCCAAATCTCTCTCAACAGTTCATCCCGCGACACGACCCTTTCCCGATGCCGCAAAAGGTAGACCAACACGGCAAAACTCTTCTGCCGTAAAGCAACAGCCACATCGTCTCGGGAAAGCGCCGCCCGTTCGATGGCGAGTTCAAACTCTTGAAACCGATACAACATGTTCCCGGCAAGATCGTATCACGTACGCCAAACCACGGCAAACGTTCAATTTCATACAAATTTCAGAGTTCGATGGAGCGATTGTAAGCTACCATACCCCGGGAGTTTATGCCGAGCCGAATCAATTTGATCCCTTACGTAGTAGGCTTCGCCCACTCGGTGTCTGCTCTCGTTTTCGGATACTTGGTATTTACCTTCGCCTTGGCCCTCCCGGCCGTTGCGGTGGATCTTCCGGTGACAATCCAAGTCGTGGATGAGCGGGGGATTCCGATTGTCGGTGCAACAGCATCCATTGATGGCGAAACCATTGTTCGCTCGTTGTATGAGCCGCAATCAACCGATGCCTCCGGGTCGGCTACCTTTATGGTCGGCAACCCCTTCGGCTATCGCTACTTCTGGAGAATTTCGGCACCCGGCTTCGAGAACCTCAATACGGAGAGATATTCTATATCCCGGACGGAAGGGGTAATGAAAAATGGACAGCGCGTCCCGAAGACCATAAGAGTCCCTTTGAAGCGCCTCACTGGGGAGTTTGTCTCGGTTTCAGTCCGCGCCCCCCGGGGCCCGGTCGGCGATGCTGCCGTCCAGTTGTTGGAAAAGGGTGCCACTGGATTGAACTATTCGGGTAATAGCGACGCTAACGGCGTGGCAAAGATTTTCCTCCCTCGGTCAGGCAACTATGACCTCGATGTTTCGGCGGAACGGTACGAGCCCTTCCGGCGTTCCGAAAGAATACGCCTCGGTGCGGGCGGAGCCGAAATCGATGTGGAACTCGTGCCGAAGCCCGACCTGTCCACGGGAAAGGAACGGCTCACAAGCAGGATCACGGTCAATGTTACTAGCGGCGGAAAGCCTCTAGCTGGTGCAACCGTCACCGCGCGTGGGCACGACTCGGTGACCACAAAAGGGAGCGGTATTGTATATCTCACTGGCTCCGCCGCGATCGGTGACCAGATTCAGGTGTTTGCCAGTGCGGACGGCTTCAAGACGGGCTCGGCCATAGCGTCACTAAGCGAAAGTTCACCGGGGATTCGCGGCCGAACGGCGTTAGGAGACACAAGAATTGACCTAGGTCCCGGCAAAGACCCAGTCGCTGACGACACTCCGGTCGAGATCGTCATTCAAGTGCTGGATGGCAAAGACGATACCACCGGAGTCGTGGGAGCCCTCGTTACACTCCACCTGCAGAACGGTACGGAAATAGTTGGGGTCGGCCCTACCGGCAGGAACGGACGGATCGCCTTTGACATCTCCGATTCCCCGAACACGCCGCTCGTCGTGGTACGCAAGGGGATCCGGGTAGACGTGAAAGCGCCGGAGGGTTTCAAAGACACCATCAGATCGATCTCCTCTGAGCGCCTTATGCCCTCCAATGAACCTGTCGAATATGGATTCACTCTCGACCGCGATCCGAGCGCCTCGCTCCGGTTGACGATGAAGAGCCTTACGGAACGGGTCGGCAAGCTAAGCCAAATGTGGTCGGCTTATCTGACGGATCAGCGTTCGCTGTTGGACAGCGCCAAGGCGGCGGCGCAGGCCCGGTCCGAGGCCGATTCCATTCTGAAGGCCATCCATGTGACCGACCAGATCCTTGCATCTCAGCGGTTAGCCTGCGAAGGCAACGCTGACTTGGGTGCCGTGAGTATGAAGAAGGCGTCGGCCGAGATGGGCAGTGCCGGCGTTACGGCCGAACAGATGGGGCATGCGTTGAGCCTGAACCTGGCACAGGCCAATAGTCTTGTTCAGCGCTGCGGTACGGGCGACGGTGCCCAGGCGAAACAAAAACACCTGGAAGCGATTCAGCTGTTGGGCCGGCTGGGTGTACTCGATAAGCGGGCTGAGGCTCTGGGGACCATTCTGGCCGGTTATTCAGCGCAATCCCTTGCTGCGCAGAAGGCCTACCAGTCAGCAACGGACAGGTTAAGCGGCTTCGACAAGCCGCTCCGCACGGCTCGTGAGGCCCAACAAATTGGGCCTGCGCTAAACGACAGCGCCAACGCGGCCTATGCCGAAGGTATCAGCTTTAGTCCAATAGTTAAGAGCGAATTCCGGGCAGTAGATCAGCTATACCGAAGTACTTCTCTCGGTATTACCGATCCATCCTTGGCAGAGATCGGCGCTCAGTTGAAGAACCTTGGTAATCGGCTCGCCCCGATTCGTTTCGAGGCCGAGCGGCGAGCCGTCTTAGCCGGATACGTCAGTTCGATTGCTTCGGATGTTAAGAAGATTGAGGCCCTACAGAAAGACGCAGAGAGATTCCTCGCCGATTACAAAGTCGCGACCTGTTCCGTCGATGTTCAGGATGATGTCCGAAAATTGGTGGTGAAAGCCTATTTGGATGCACAGGGGGAGATCCTCTTGGACGCAGACTTACCCGGGCAAGCCGAACAATGCATGCTCCGCACCGGCCCCTGCGCACAGATAGGCCGGGATATCCGCCAGTTGCTGGTGAACGGCGGCATTGAGGAAGCGCGGACCCGCATTGACGCGGCCAAGCGCCAGGGGTGCAATGTTGCGGACCTGGAGAGCGAGTACTCCACGTACAAGGACATCCGCGACGCGGCCACTTACATTTACGCGCTGAACGAGGCCTGCCGCTTCCAGGATGCGGTCACCTGGGCTAAGCAGTTGCCCGGCTTCGCCAGTTCGTCAGCGATTGTGGCGCGGGAGATGCGGCAATCGAACGACGGGCTGGCGGCGAAGTCTAGAGTGGAAGGCTTTCTTCAGCAAGCGCAGCTGTCCGCGAACAACGGCAACGCCGCCGGGGCCGGCCAGAACCTGCGCTCCGCCGAATTGGAGGCGGGAAAGTTCCCCTGCCTAATGAACCTGGTAAACCAAGTCCGCGCCGGCCTGAGGCTGCCGGTGCCGAAGATGGAAGAAATTCCCACAATCAGCGTCAACAAGCCCCCGCCTGGAGCGCTGATCGGCAAGCCGGAGGTAACGAAAAGCTACCGGGAAGACGGCGGTAGCGGCTCCTACACTGAGCGTCGATTTGGAAGCGACTTCGCCGAGTTTGAGCGCGAAATTCCGTGGGAAAAAAAGAAAGTTAATATCCGATTCAACTACACCGGCGTTCCGGCCACTCTTGCACCGGGGAAGAAGTACGTTATCACCACCACTCTAACCATCACGGAGTCTCAGAAGGACCTTGGGTGTAGCAACGCGATTGGGTCAACCGTGAAAGTCTCTGGCGATGTCGATGTCGTCAGTTCACCAAACGTCCACTGCGGGGCTCGGACGGGCGAAACTGAGTTTGAAGTCCGCAAGAACGCCAGAAGAGTGGAAATTCATCTGGGCGGAGCGCCCATGGGGGCCAACGCGATATGGAAATACGGAAACTAATTCTCGACGCCGCTTTTGTGGCGCTCGCGGCAACCGCTCTCTTCGGTCAAACGAACTGGCGTGGCATCCAACCAGGCGTTTCCAAGCGCGCCGATGTCGAGCGCGCCGCCGGAGCGCCGGTGCAAGCCATCACTGACACGCTGGCCGAGTACAAATCGACGCAGCCGGGCGACCGCGTGTTCGTCCAATACCGCGCCACGGGCGTGGTGGAGCGTGTCGAAATCACCTGCGCGGCGCCCCTCGAACGCGCGGCGGCATTGCGGACCCTGGGGCTCAGTGGGAATCCCGAGGTGACTAAACCGAACGCGCGAGGAAAGATGGAAGAGTTTTATGGCTCGGCGATGATGGTTCTCACCCTTGGCGATAGCGGCATTGCCCGCTACGCTTACTACAGCAAGGATCTGTTCGAAGCCGCCGGCGGCAAGATCGGCGCACCAAGGGCCCCGGCCG
>JAYVRS010000559.1:0-1742 GCA_043776185.1 Bryobacteraceae bacterium
AGCGCGATGGCCTCACCGTTGGGGGCTCGTAAGCCACCGTGCGTCGATAGCAACAGCACTTCGGGCCCACCGAGTTTAGCCGGATTCCAGCCCATGCCGGCATTCTGCGTCCATCCGAATAAGTCGCCGGAGGGGCGTTCCCGCAACATCTCCGCGGTGAGGGGCAATGACCCGGCCGGGCCCGGAACTTTGCTGCGAACGTCGTACAGCCCTTCGGCCCCCGAGTCTAAAATCGATTCAGGCGCAACGGTTTCGTATAGTCTTGGCATCAACCCAATATTGTATCGGTACTTACTTGGCCGTGGATGGGATGCGCGGCTTGCGGTAGTCGAACGACTTCCAATCTTTGGCGACGCGGCCATTCAAGTCCCACACGGGGACTCCTTTGCGCAGGGTCATTTCTGGAGTCAAGCGTTGGGTTCCTTCGCGTCGCGCGCCGGCGGAGTCAAGAAAACCGAAATGACCTTGGTCCAGGCGCAACACGGCGACGTCGGCCTCCGCGCCCACGCTCAAATTTCCCAGCTCGGGCCGGTTAATCTCCACCGCAGGATTCCAGGTGGACGCCCTGATCACTTTGTCGAGTGGCATCCCCAAACTCATCATCTTCGACATCAGATTTGGCATGTCTTTGAAGCCCGAGTTCATGCTGCCGACGTGTAAGTCTGACGAAATGGAGTCAGGATAAAAGCCACCCTGAATCGCCGGTACGGCAATGTTCCAGAAGAAACTGCCGCCGCCGTGGCCCACGTCGAAGTAGATCCCTTTCTCGCGCCCTTGACGCATGGCCGGGTTCACTTTGCCGTTCTCCACCTCAGCGCGCAAGCCCGAGTAACAGTGGGTGTAGATGTCGCCCTTGCGTAACTTATCACCCATCAGAATTTCGAGGTTACGCGGAGCCTTCAGCACGCCGAAATCCACCATCACCGGCAAATTTTCCATCCGACCAGCCTTAGTTGCCCCGTCGACTGCAGGCCAGCCTTCGCCCGCGTAGTGCGCCGTCTTGAATCCGACGACGACGTCTTTGTTTGCGCGGGCCATCTTGGCCGTCTCGTCGGCGTCCATATTCGAAGGATCGCTCTCACCCGCTGGACTCATCCCGTTGCCCACAATATTGATGAACGCCAGCACGCGAGTCTTGGCGCGATCAATGATGCGCTGGCGGAAGTCGGGGAAATTCTTCCAGCCTGAGGTGCCGGCATCGACCATCGTGGTGACGCCCGAGCGGAAGGAGAGGGGGTCGGGATAGACGCTTAAATCGCCTGTATAGGTGCGGGACAGGCCGGTGCCGGCGTAGACATGCACGTGGATATCGACGAGGCCGGGGGTGACATAGAGGCCGCGGACATCGGCCACCGCCTTCGCGTCCTCGGCGGGAATGCCGGCCGCCACGCGCGCGATCTTACCGCCGCTGATGGCCACGTCCAGCAGGCCGTTCAGGTTGTTCTTGGGGTCAATGACGTGGCCACCCTTCAGCAAGAGGTCATAAGTCTGACCAGGCAGCAGAAGCGCGGCAGTCAGCAGGATGAAGGCGAATCGAAGGGCCATGGTCCCATGATTATTTCACGGGATGGCCGTCTAGCGTTGGCCGATGCCGCCAGCCAAGGAACGCAAGACGGTGATCATCGCGGGACCCAACGTGATCGCAAAGAGCACGGGCAGGATGAAGATGATAATGGGGAAGAGCATTTTGATGCCGGCCTTCGCAATAGCGGCTTCGGCCCGCAGCCGGCGACGCATCCGCA
>JAYVRS010000560.1:0-5544 GCA_043776185.1 Bryobacteraceae bacterium
GTTGTTTAACGACTCCGGCCGTCTTTGCGGAATCTTGACAATTCCTGTAAACTCCCTTGATGTCCGCCGGATAAACTGTCCTTTGACCATCGAAACCGACGAATGAGCAAAAAGCATCCTCACGATCCGCGGCGGTTGCTCGTACTATTCACCATCACTACGCTCGTGCCGGCGGCGGGCCTGTCGTGGCTCGGGTGGCGGATGGTGGAACAGGACCGCGCACTGGAGGGCCAGCGCCTTCAGGAGAGGCGGGATCAAGCCGCCGATCTCGCCGCGGCGGCCCTGCAGCGGATCCTTGCGGAAGCCGAAGAGAGGTTATCCACCTACAGCGCGGCCCGCATCTCTCCAGCCAGCGACGTCAGCGATGGCGCCGTGCTGGTGACGTTCGGTGGTGACGGAGTGCTGGACCACGCAGGGACCGCGCTACCGTTCTATCCGGCGCTGCCGGCGGCGCCGGAGGCCAAGTCACTCCGCCTGGCGGAAGCGGATGAACTCGAACTCGGAAAGAACGACCTGCGCGGCGCGCTGCACAAGCTGGAGGAAACGGCCAAAGACGTTGCGCTGAAAGGCGAAGCACTGCTACGTATGGCGCGAATCCACAAGAAGCTCGGCGCGTTGCCGAACGCGCTTGCGGCATTCTCAGAGCTTGGCAAACTCGACTTTACCCGCGTCAGCGGGCTGCCCGCCGGACTGCGGGCCGCGCAGGGACGGGCGATGATTCTTGAGGCGATGGGACGAAGTGACGACCTGCGGCGCGAAGCCGCCAGGCTTTGCGACAGCCTCGAAAACGGACGCTGGCTGTTGACGCGCGCAGAGTTCTCGTTCAGCTACGAGCAGGCGCGCGGATGGCTCGGCAAGCAGCCGCGCGAAGAAGGTGCGCCGGAACGTCTCGCGCTTGCCGGCGCCGTCGAATCGCTGTGGCAGGAATGGCGCGCGCGGGAGAACCAACCAGACCATTCGCGTGGCCGCCGCACCCTGCGCTCCGGAGACGAATCCGTGCTGGCGCTCACCAGATCCACGACGGGACGATTCACAGCGCTCCTGATCGGCCCGCAGTTTCTCGATTCAGCCTGGCGCAAGGTACTCCGTTCGGCCGGCGCCGGCCAGGATACCGACTTTGCCCTGACCGACGCGGAGGGACGACCCGTTCTGGGCCATCCCGATGTTCCGCTCCTATTGCAATCGGTGCGCACGGCGTCCGCGACCCATCTCCCTTGGACAGTGCATGCGATCGGCAGAGGGCGTGGCTTCGGACAGCCGGAGCTGTCCGGACGGACGCGGCTGACGCTCGCGGGAATCGTCATGATGGCCGCAATCATGCTCGCCGGCGGCTATTTCATCAACAGCGCGGTGGTTCGGGAGGTTACCGTGGCGCGGCTGCAATCCGATTTCGTGGCGGCCGTCTCGCATGAATTCCGCACACCGCTCACGACACTGCGCCAACTTTCGGAGATGCTGGTCCATGGCCGTGTATCTACAGCCGGCCGGCGCGAAGAGTTCTACAAGACCTTGCACGCCGAGAGTGAGCGCCTGCACAGGCTGGTGGAGGGCTTGCTCGATTTCGGGCGCATGGAGGCGGGCCAACTGCAATACCGGTTTGAGCCGGTGGATCCGGAGGCATTCATGCGGGGCGTGGTCTCCGATTTTCAGCGCGAGGTTTCGGGGATTGGCTATTCCGTCGAACTGCATGGCGGTGGTTCGCTGCCGGCAATCCGCGGCGATCGCGAATCGCTGGCGCGTGTCTTCTGGAACCTGCTGGATAATGCGGTCAAGTATTCTCCGGAGAGCAAGACTATTTGGGTTGATGTCTCGGAGGCGGGCCAAAGGCTGATGGTGCGGGTGCGCGACCGTGGGCTGGGCATCCCGGCGGCGGAGCAGAAGGAGATCTTTCAGAAGTTCGTGCGCGGCGCGGCCGCCAAGCAATCGAGCATCCGCGGCACTGGCGTGGGGCTGGCGATGGCAAGCCAAATTGTGGCCGCGCATGGCGGCGACATCTCAGTGGACAGCAAGCCGGGAGAAGGCAGCGTTTTCACCGTGCTGCTGCCGGCATTCGGAGCGGAAGCATGACCAGAATCCTTGTTGTGGAGGACGAGCCCGGAATCGCGCTCGGTTTGGAAGAAGACCTGATGCTCGAAGGCTACGCGGTGGAGGTGGCGGCGGACGGCGAGATCGCAGTGCGGCGCGCGCGGGATGTGCAATTCGACCTGATCCTGTTGGACGTAATGCTGCCGCGCAAAGATGGGTTTCAGGTGTGCCGCGAACTGCGCCGCGGAGGCCTAAAGACGCCCATAATCCTGCTCACCGCGCGCGCGCAGGAGGCGGAGAAAGTCCTCGGGTTGCAGTTGGGCGCGGACGATTATGTGACCAAGCCATTCAGCCCGCTGGAGCTGCGCGCGCGCATTCAGGCGGTGTTGCGGCGCGCGGCCCAACCGGCAGCCGTGGAGAGTTACCAATTCGGGGACGCGGATGTGGATTTCGCGCGCTGCGAGCTGCGCCGGGGTGGCAGGCTGGTGGAGATCACGCCCGTGGAGTTCAAGCTGCTCGCAAACTTCATTCGCAGCCGCGGGCGTGTGCTTAGCCGCCAGCAACTGCTCGATAGGGTTTGGGCCGATGCTACCTGCGGCGACCGCGTAGTGGACACGCATGTCTCGAATTTGCGCAAGAAAATCGAGGAAAACCCCGCCGAGCCGAGGTTTGTGGTGAGCGTGCGGGGAATGGGGTACCGCTTCGATGGCTGAATCAACCCGGAATCTTTGCAGAAACTTAACGAACCGTGAAAACTGGCTGAACGCTGCCCTGGTAGGATTGCACAAGGAGACGAAAATGAACCGTTACACGGCAGGAATTCTCACGGCAATTACGGCGGCGCTTTTGATCGCGCCGGCGCGGGCACAGAAGACAACCGAGGCGTACACGATGTTGGAGGCCGCCCGGCAGAAAGAGACGCAAGAGGGAGATTTAAAGGGGGCGATCCATCAGTACGGCGCCATCGTGGCCAAGTACAAGAACGACCGCGCCGTGACGGCGATGGCGCTGGTCCGCATGGCGGAGGCGTACCAGAAGATGGGCGATGTTGAGTCGCGGAAGATATTCGAGCGTGTGGTGCGGGAGTATGGGGATCAGAAGGATGCCGTCGCGATGGCGCGGATGCGACTGGGCGGCAATGGACAAGCTGGAAACAAGGACGGCATTCTGACCCGGCAAGTCTGGGCCAAGGCGATCGACACCGAAGGAGCGCCATCGCCGGATGGAAAATATCTTTCCTTCGTCGACTGGATGACCGGGGATCTGGCCATCCGCGAACTTGCCAGTGGTGAAAATCGCCGGCTTACGAACAAAGGTCCGTGGAGCGGGTCGGAAGATTTCGCACTTTATTCCACATTTTCTCCGGACGGGAAGCAGATTGCTTACGCCTGGTATAGCGATAAAAACAAGGAGAATTCCTGGGATCTTCGCATCGTTCCGGTTCCAGGCGGTATTGAAGTCCCCAAGCCGCGCGTTCTCTATCGCAATCAAGACATCGACTACATCCAACCCGCGGAATGGTCCAGAGATGGCAAGCAGATTTTAGCGCTCTTCACCAGGAAGGATCGAACGAATCAGATCGCCATGATCTCCGTGATGGATGGATCGGCACGCATCCTTAAGACCTTTGACTGGCGATCACCCACCAGGATGAGCTTGTCACCAGACGGGCGTTACGTCGCCTACGATTTCCCGCCAAAAGAGGAAGCACAAGAGCGCGAGATTTTCGTGTTGTCGGTGGATGGCAGCCGGGAATCCAAATTGGTGGAGCATCCGGCCGACGACATGTCCCCAATGTGGACGCCTGACGGAAAGCGGATTCTGTTCACCAGTAATCGAACCGGTTCCATGGGAATCTGGCTTATTCCCGTCGTCGAAGGAAAAGCGCAAGGGACGGCGGATCTGATCAAGGCAGGGACGGGCCCGATGATCCCAATGGGATTTACAAGTAAAGGCGGTCTCGTATACTCCCAACGGACGGGGGACACAAATGTCTATGTTGCAAAACTGGACGTACACAACGCCAAGACGCAGGATACGGTGAAGAGTTTTTCGGAACGGTTTAGCGGAATGAATTCCATGCCGGATTGGTCACCCGACGGCCGCTATCTGGCCTTCAGTTCCCGTACCGCCCCAGGGAGTCCAAAAGGACCGACCCTTGTCCGAATCCGATCGCTTGCAGGGGGTGAACATCGCGATTTGAGGCCGGAACTGAGTTATTTAGGCGGGTTTCGTTGGTCGCCTGACGGCCAATCGCTGATCGCCTGGGCGTCCGACCGCAAAGGCCGTAAAGGCATCTACCAAATCGATGCGGTTACTGCCAAAATGACGCCGGTTGTGGCGACTGGAGGAGACTTCAGAGATCCGTGGTTGTCACCGGACGGCGCTTCAGTTTACTACCGGGACGACGAATCCGGCCGTGCTGTCGTGCGCGACCTTAAAACAGGCAGGGAGCGGGAACTCGTTCCAGCGGGACGGCTGCGGATCAATGACTGGGCCTTTTCGCGGGATGGCAAAAGAGTGGCTTTCTTGAGTGCAAATCTGGAAAAGCAATCGATGAGCATCCTTGTGATGTCCACTGACGGGGGCGAACCGCGTGAAGTGATCACATTGCCGGATATCACCGGGAGATTGCTGGAGTGGGAACGCGATGGCCGGGGCCTGCTTTATGGGCGTGGACGGAACTCCGAATTGTGGCGGGTTTCCGCAGAAGGGGGTAAACCCGAGAAGTTAGACATTAAAATGATCAAGATGGGCGGTATCCGGGTTCACCCCGATGGCGAGCGGATCGCCTTTAGTTCCGGCGAGTCGGGTGCGGAAGTGTGGGAGATGCAAAACTTTTTGCCGCAGGGGCAGAAGTAATGCTGCTGGTGGTTGCGGTTGCAGTGACGATTCCGCTGGGACTGGATCTGTATCTTCCAGTCCCGGAGAGCAACCCGCTTACTACCGAAAACATCGAACTGGGACGGCGGTTGTTTAACGACCGCCGCCTCTCTCGCGACGGCAGTGTTTCATGCTCAACTTGCCATGACGCGAAACGCGCATTCTCCGATGACCGCGCCGTTGCGGTGGGCGTGTTCGGGCGCAAGGGCCGGCGCAACTCTCCAGCCCTGATCAACCGTGGCTACGGTCGGTCCTTCTTCTGGGACGGTCGCATCGCCACGCTGGAAGAGCAAGTGCTCAAGCCAATCGAAGATCCCAACGAGCTGGATCTGCCGATCGCCGAAACCGCGGCGCGGGTGGGCCTGGCACCGCAAGAAATCGCGAACGCGTTGGCCAGCTTCGTTCGCTCCATCCTCTTCGGCGATTCTCCCTTCGACCGTTTCATCAATGGCGACCGCACCGCACTCGATGCGCAACAGCAGGCCGGCCTGCAGCTATTTCGCGGCAAAGCGAACTGCGTCGCGTGCCACGTCGGCCCCAACTTCAGCGACGAGCAGTTGCACAATACCGGCGTCGCCTGGCGCGATGGCAACTTCGCTGATGCAGGCGCCGGCAAGGGCAACTTCAAAACCCCGA
>JAYVRS010000561.1:0-5538 GCA_043776185.1 Bryobacteraceae bacterium
CAGCCAAAATAAAAATAGAGCCCCGCCAAGGCCCCTTTGGGCGCCCGGGCCCCCGGAAACAACTCCTCCGCCGAGTGCCCGGCGAGTAACTTCAATACCTGCGCGTCGCCGTGCCCGGGTCTCACTAAGGGCGGCACGCGGTCCGGTGCCGCCGTCAGTAACGCCGCCGCGATGCTCATTGCGTACCGCCCGGGCGATTGGCCGACAGAATCTGCTCAATCACCTCGCGCGCCTCTTCCTCAATCCAGACGGCTTCGCATCGCGGACACACCAGCGCCGGCACGCCTTCAATCTCAAACATCTCGCCCTCCACCAGTTGCTGATGCAAAATCGTCCGTCGCTCCAAGCCCACCCGGCACTCTTCGCAATGCGTCAAAATTCCTTCGTTCGCGTCCACCCTTCTATTATCAAAGAAGACATGAGTGTGGCGTTAGTTCTCTCAGCCGGTGGAATGTTCGGGGCCTACCAGATGGGTGCCTGGGAAGTGCTGGAGGACTTCGTCAAACCGGATATCGTCATCGGCACCTCCATCGGCAGTCTGCACGCCTGGGCCATTGCGGGCGGGGCCAACGCCGCCCAACTCATGCCCCTTTGGTACGACGCTTCCCTCGGCGATGCCATCCGCTGGCAGTTTCCCCGAGCCCTGCGTCACGGCGTGCTGCACCCCCACGCCCTCGAAGCCCGCATCCAAACCCTGCACCAAACCTTCACCCCGCAACGCCCCGTCGGCATCGTGGCCAACTCCTACCCTCGCCTCCGGCCCCACCTCTTCCGCAACGACGAAATCACTTGGCAACACCTGGCCGCCTCCTGCGCCGTTCCCTTTTTTCTTCGCCAACCCCAAATCGGCGCCCTCACCTTCGCCGACGGCGGACTCTTCGATTCCCTCAACATCTGGGCCGCCTTCGAAATGGGCGCCACCCGCGTCGTCGTGATTAATTGCTGGAAACCGCAACAGCCCTGGATTCTCGATAAATCGGTCGGCTGGTTCGCCGCTCGCCGACGCCGGCAAGTGCCGCCCACTCAGCCCTCCGCCAATCGCGTCGTCATCATCGAACCCACCCTCCCTTTGGGCCGCATGCGCGACAGCCTCTACTGGCAACGCTCCCTCATTGACGAATGGCGCGACCGTGGCCAAGCCGACGCTCGCGCTAATAAACAAATCATCTGTGATATGTTTTGAAGATGCCTTGCTACCGGATCTTCCGGATGCGCGATGAGAAGCGCCAACAATTCCGATGGGCTCCGCACACGAGCGGCGTAACGCCCATTAAACCCAAAGACTACGAGATCGTTGACGCCGTTCACGAAGCTCCCACCCCTTACAGCCTCTGGGCTTTGCTGCGCGAATCGGAACAGCCCCTCGATGTCGGCGACGTCCTCGAATTACCCAATCAGGAGCTCCGGATTTACAAATACGTGGGATTTGAAGACGCCAAGTGGATCCTGCCTGAGGTAAAAACCGGCTTGGAGTTCGGTGACCCCGGCTTGGGTAACCCCGAGTTTGGTGACCCTGCCGCCGGTGGGCCAATCGCGCTGGCCCCCATAACAGCGTAAACTGGGGTCATATGGGTTGTCAGCCCGCGAGCGGTACCCCGATCAACTGCTTCGCGTTAATTAACTACATTCCTGGCGAATTGGGTCGCTTTCTGAATGCTCTGCGTGGCGAACTGATTACCGGTTGCCATGCCCAGTCTCACGTCACTTTACTGCCGCCTCGGGCCATTAGAGCCTCCACTCCTGAGGCCTGGGTGGCCATCCAAGCCGTTAGCGAGTCCTTGCCGCCATTCACGGTCAGCCTCAATGACGTGCAGGTCTTTCCCGGCACCAACGTGATTTATCTGGCGATCGGCGAAGGCCGTTCAATGCTGCTGGAGACTCACGCCAATTTCTGCCACGGTGCGCTCAACAACCGCGAAGCCTTCCCCTACCATCCGCACGTGACGCTGGCCCAAGGTCTCGAGCCGGAATATGTCGAGTCCTCCGCCGACCTCGCCCGGGTGCGTTGGCGTAACTATACGGGCCCCCGTACCTTCCTGGTGAATAATTTGGTCTTCGTGCAGAACACTTCCAGCGACGATTGGCTCGACCTCGAACAGCTCCAACTCTCGGCTGCCCCTGCCCCCGCTCTCCGCTAAGATGACGCCCCTCCCCGGCAGCGTTTCTCATAGCTCCACCCCCCTGGTCCCGGTACAATTAGCGCCCCACCGCCCCGTCATCTGGGCCAAGCTCGAATACCTCAACCCGAGCGGATCCGCCAAGGACCGCATTGCCCGGTTCATTCTGGAGAAGGCCTGGCGCGAAGGCCGCATTGGCGCGGGCTCCACCGTCATTGAGGCCTCCAGCGGATCCACCTCGATCGCCATGGCCCTCGTCTGCGCCCAGCTTGGCATGCGCTTCGTCGCAGTGATGCCCGAAGGCGTCAGCAACGAGCGCGTGCTCATCATTAAGGCGTACGGCGGCGAAATCCGCGTTACCCCGAAAGCCGCGGGCATCTTGGGGGCCATCGCCGAAACCGAACGTCTAGCCTCAGAACACGGGGCATTTCTACCCAACCAGTTCTCGAACCCCGACAACTCGCTCGCCCATCAAGTGCATACTTCGCGCGAAATTCTCGACCAAATCCCCGGACGTCACGTCGAGGCCATCGTCAGTGGTGTCGGCACCGGAGGCACGTTGATGGGCATCTACCAAGGGCTACGCGTGGCCGGTTGCCAGGTGCTTCCGGTCTTCGCCCGCCCGGTGAATCTCACCGGCCCAGCCGAAGCGGAGTGCTGCAGCTTCAGCGCCCGCATCCCCGGCGTTGCCGACCGCGTTTCCACCATCTTCAACGAAGCCGAACTCCCTGGTTTGCGCACGCTCGAAATTAACGACACCGAAGCCCTTGCCACCTCGCGCCAACTGATCGCCGCCGGCTACCCGGTCGGGCCCAGTTCCGGCCTCAACTTCCAAGCCGCCGAACTCGTCGCCCAGGAACTCGGCCCCGCCGCCCAAGTCGTCACCGTCTTCCCCGACCGCATGGAACGTTATTTCACCACCGAACTCTTCGCCCCCTTTCGCTAGCGGCGGACTTAGGTGCCCCATTTCCAATTGCGTATCTCCGGCATGTCCTCGCCGTTCAGATTAATGTATCGCTTATGTTCGATCAGTTTCTCTTTCAACTGCTGCTTTAAGTAAAGGCCCCGCGCCCCCGTTTGCGGCAAGCGGTCAATGGTGTCCATCACTAAGTGGAAGCGATCCAGGTCGTTCAGCACCGTCATATCGAAAGGCGTCGTGATCGTGCCTTCCTCCTTGTAACCGCGCACGTGAATGTTATCGTGATTTGTCCGTTTGTAAGTCAGCCGATGAATCAGCCACGGATAGGCATGAAAGGCAAAGATCACCGGCTTATCCTTCGTAAAGAGCGCATCGAAATCGATGTCGCTCAATCCATGCGGGTGTTGCGATTCCGTCTGTAACTTCATCAGATCCACTACATTCACCACCCGGATCTTTAGCTCCGGTAGATGCTCGCGAATAAAGGAGACGGCGGCCAGGGTTTCGAGCGTCGGCACATCGCCGCAGCAGGCCATCACCACATCCGGATCCAACCCCTGGTCGTTGCTGGCCCATTGCCAGATTCCGATACCCGCCGCGCAGTGCGCCTCGGCGGCATCCATGCTGAGCCACTGCGGGGCGGGATGCTTACCCGCAATCACGACATTCACATAGTGGCGGCTCCGCAAGCAATGGTCCATCACCGAAAGTAAGCAGTTGGCATCGGGCGGCAGATACACCCGCACCACCCCGGACTTTTTATTGACGACATGGTCGATAAATCCCGGATCCTGGTGCGAGAATCCATTATGATCCTGCCGCCACACATGCGACGCCAGTAAGTAATTGAGCGACGCGATGTTCCGTCGCCACGGGATTTCCGCAGTTACCTTCAACCACTTCGCATGCTGGTTGAACATCGAATCAATAATATGGATAAACGCTTCGTAGCAATTAAATAGACCATGCCGTCCCGTGAGTAAGTAACCCTCTAGCCAGCCTTCGCACTGATGCTCGCTCAGCATCTCCATCACCCGTCCCGTCGGCGCCAGATGGTCATCCGTCGGCAGCGTCGCCGCGCCCCATTGACGTTCTGTCACTTCGAACAAAGCCCCCAGCCCATTCGACACCGTTTCATCCGGGCCGAACACCCGGAAGTTTCGCTGTTGCTCATTTAGCTTGGCAACATCCCGCAGAAATGGCCCCAACACGCGGGTATCGCCTATGCCCCGCGCGCCAGGCGAGGGCACGGCAGCCGCGTAGTCACGGAAGTCCGGCATCCGTAAGTCCCTTAGTAACCTGCCTCCATTGGCATGCGGATTCGCCCCCATGCGCCGCTCGCCTTCGGGCGCCAACGCCGCCAGCTCCGGCACCAAACGACCCTGCGCATCGAATAGCTCGGCCGGCCGGTAACTGAGCATCCATTCTTCGAGCAACTGCAAGTGCTCCGGATGCGCCGCCGGATCAGAAAGCGGGACTTGGTGCGAGCGAAAAGTGCCTTCTATTTGCTTACCGTCCACCACCTTCGGCCCGGTCCAGCCTTTGGGCGAATCGAGCACGATCATCGGCCACCGCGGCCTCTCTTGCACGCCAAAACTCCGGGCATCGCGCTGGATCTTGAGAATCTGCTCCATCACCGCGTCCAGCGTCGCCGCCATCGCTTCGTGCATCAACGCCGGGTCATGACCCTCCACAAAATAAGGCGTCCATCCGTAGCCGCGCATTAACTGCTCCAGCTCTTCGCGAGTAATCCGCGCCAGCAGCGTCGGATTCGCAATCTTGTAGCCGTTCAAATGCAAAATCGGCAAAACTGCGCCGTCCGTCACCGGATCCAGAAACTTATTCGAATGCCACGCCGTAGCCAGGGGCCCCGTTTCGGCTTCTCCGTCACCCACCACGCAACTTACAATCAAGTCGGGATTATCGAACACCGCTCCAAAGGAATGGCTGAGCGAATAGCCGAGTTCACCGCCCTCGTGAATTGACCCGGGGCACTCCGGCGAAGCATGACTCGGAATCCCCCCTGGAAACGAGAACTGTAGAAACAACTTCTGCAGCCCCTCCTCATCCTGGCTGATCTTCGGATAGACTTCGCTGTAAGTGCCCTCCAAGTAAGTATTACTCACCACCGCTGGGCCGCCATGCCCAGGACCCGAGACAAAAATCATATCCAGGTCGTACTTCTTGATCACCCGGTTCAAGTGCGCGTAGATGAAGTTCTGCCCCGGCGTCGTTCCCCAGTGTCCCAACAGCATCCGCTTGACATCTGCCAGTACCAGCGGCCGCTTCAGCAGCGGATTGTCGTAAAGATACATCTGGCCGACTGACAAGTAGTTAGCCGCGCGCCAGTAGGCGTCGATTTGGTGGAGTAAGTGAGGAGTCAGCGTGTTCGTCTGCATAATCTAAACCTTCTATCTTGATTCAATTTTCAACGTCCGGCTGACAGACCGGGCAATCATCAGTTCCTCATCTGTCCGAATCACGCGCACCGCTACCAACGAG
>JAYVRS010000562.1:0-5535 GCA_043776185.1 Bryobacteraceae bacterium
GCTTCCCAGCGTTGCTCTATCCTCCGCTCAGGTAATTGCAATCTTACACCCCACCGCTGGAACCGGTGACGGATTTACACTCAAAACTTGACACAGGCCGATTGACCTTCAACCCGAGATTGAACGGCGGCCTGCTGGCGCAAGCCCAAGCGAAGGGTGTTTCACTTACGGACCACGTGAAAGAGACGGCATCCCTGACTTATCCCAAACTATCGCGTGAGGCGGTACCAGCGGGCGAGGCGGTGCGGAGAGACTCCTAGCGAGTAAAGGATCTGCAGCGTGATCCAAAGTGCCCAGACTCTGGCATACCGCGGACCGCTGAATCGCCGCGCCGACGCGAAGATTCTCGTGGAAAGATGGACAAATTTGCCGCGGCGCTTCAGGCGGCGGATCAGGTCCAGGTCCTCAAACAGTGGGTAGGGCCGGCAACCGCCGATGGCCTCGTAAACGCTGCGCCGGATGAAGATGCCCGCGTCTCCGTAGCTTAAGCCAAGGCGGCGTAGATACGGATAGATCCAGGTCATTTGCCGGGCGGAGTAATGGTCACCTTCGAAGACGAGCGAGAAATTTCCCCCGGCCGTGGCACCGTCGCGCAGCGCATCCTGGATCGCGTCCAGAGCGCCATTTTCGGGTCGGGTATCCGCATGAACAAACCACAAGACGGATCCCGTGGCTTCGAGGGCCGCGGTTCGAATCTGGCTACCCCGGCCGCGCTCGCAGGCGACGACGCGCACGCCCAGGGCAGTCGCGATTTCCACCGTCAGGTCTTCGCTACCTCCGTCGGCGACCAGGATTTCCTTCTCGCCGCTGAGCGCCAAAAGGGCGCGTAATGTGCAAGCTATCCGCGCCTCTTCATTCAGCGCCGGTACGATGATGCTTACCATGGAATTGTCGACCGGAAACATGAAGCGTCCACTCCTTATCTTATTCGCCAAAGCCCCCATCGCCGGCTGCGTGAAGACCCGGCTCTGCCCGCCGCTCACACCGGACCAGGCGACCGGTCTCCACTCGGCTTTGGTGCAGGACACGATCGAGATGCTTTCGACTTTCTCCGGGTATGCGGACTTAGAACTTTCTTCCGACTCCGTGATCGCCGCCTGGCCCGATGTAACACTCCCCCAATCCGTGCAAGCGGAAGGCGATCTGGGGTTACGGATCTTCCAGGCCTTGGCCGGCGCTTTGGCGTCCGGGCACCCGGTGGTGATCGTCGTGGGCAGCGACTCCCCCGGCCTGCCGGCGAGTCATATCAGCGCGCTTCTCGCATCCGAAGCCGATGTCACCCTGGGCCCCACCCTCGATGGGGGATTCTTTGCGATCGCCTGCCGTCGCGTGCAGGCCGACATGTTCGACCAAGTTCGCTGGTCCACCGAATTTACGCTCGCCGATGTGGCCCGAAGCGCCGCGCAGTGCGGCTTGACCCTCGCGACGGGCCCCACGTGGTTCGATGTAGATGTGAAGGAGGATCTGGAGCGCATGTTGAAGATGTCGAACTTGCGGGAACTGCCCCGCCATGCCGCGCAATGGTCGGCGGATTATCGGCGATGAGATTCTTTTCTACCTGGATTGCTGGGCCGCTGGTGATCGGCACCTTCATACTGCTGGTGTGGCTCGAACGCCGGCGTCCGCTTCGCCAACGGGTGGAACCTGTTTTACCGCATCACGTCCGGAATTTCGTATTGGCGGCGCTTGGCGCGTTGGCCACGGTGCTGATTGAGGTACCGCTGATTCAGCCACTCGCCAAGCTGGTGGAAGATCGTCATTGGGGCCTTACCGGCGTGTTCCAACTGCAGGGCGCCGTTGCGGCGTTGGCCGCTCTGGTGTTGATGGACTATACGTTTTACTGGTGGCACATGCTGCTGCATCGGGTCCCGGGACTGTGGAGGTTCCACGCGGTCCATCACGTCGATCTGGATCTTGACACGTCGACCGCGCTGCGCTTTCACTTGGGCGAGATCCTGCTCTCGGTGCCGTGGCGAGCCGCCCAGGTGTTCATCATCGGACTGAGTCCCTGGATGTTCTCGCTGTGGCAAGTTTGGTTCGCGCTATGCGTCATGTTCCACCACTCCAATGTCCGTCTACCCCTTCGCTGGGAACGGCTGCTGCATCGCCTATTGGTTACTCCTCGCATGCACGCCGTGCATCACTCAAAGATTGAGGCGGAGACGAATAGTAACTGGTCAAGTGGGCTCACCTGCTGGGACTGGCTACATGGAACACTTCGCCTGAACGTCCAGCAGGAGAAAATCGAGATCGGCCTGCCCGCGTTTCCGGACGTTCAGGCGCTGGGTTTACCCGCCATCCTCGCCATGCCGTTTCGGGCGCAGCCGGATACCTGGCGTTTTCCGGCGGAGCGAGGTTGAACCGGTCCAAACCGGAATAAATTCATCGCGTTTCGTGATGTTACCTTCGACTGGAAGGATATCGTAGATTGCTACATTCGAGCATGGGAGTTGAGTTTTGAACATGTATATCTTTCGGGGAGCCTTGATACTGGTATACGCCGCCGCTTGCGCCCCTGCCTTCGGACAGGATCTCGATCACTCCGCCTGGTCGGCCCTTCTCCAGCAGTACGTCACCGCAAATTCCCGGGTGGACTACGTCCGGCTGAAGGCGGACGGCAACGGCAAACTGGACGCCTATCTCCAGCAAATTGCCAAGCCTTGGCCGGCGACGATGGATGAGAACGCCAGGAAGGCGGCACTCATCAACGGGTATAACGCTCTCACCCTCCGCTGGATCACGGCGAACTTTCCCGTGAAAAGCATCTGGCGTACCAAGGGACCCTTCCGTGTCACGAGACACCAGGTGAACGGCAAAGCCGAATCGCTCGACAGCGTTGAGACGCGCCTCCGGGATATGGGAGATCCGCGCATTCACGCCGCTCTGGTGTGCGCGGCGCGGAGTTGTCCACCGTTGCGGCGCGAGGCTTACACCAGAGAGGCCGTGGACGGGCAATTGGACGATAACTTTCGCGCCTGGCTGGCCGACGGCAGCAAGAACCAGTTCCTCCCCACGAAGCAGCTGGCGAAGGTAAGCAAAATCTTTGATTGGTACGGGGCCGATTTTGCGCCCGTGGGAGGCGTATCGGTCGTGCTCAGTAAATTCGCGCCGCCGCGTATGTTCACTTCGACGAATAAGTTGGAATACTTGAAATACAACTGGGGGATCAACGATACCGGGTCACTGGGCGATTCGTATTCTGCTTTTGATTTTTACATCGACTACGTGAAGAACGGATATCTGAGCGCCGCGATCGGGATTTGGTTCAACGACCTGGGCAGCGAGTACGGCGTCGACCCCGTCATCTTTGGCGTGATCTATGTCGGCGCGATTCCCTTCTTTTCGCTATCCATCGCCTGGCTCGTCCGAAATCTACGCGGAGGGCGTCCGGTAGTCGCGCCGCTCCTGGCGTCGGGCTTCTTCTTCGTCTCTGCTTACTTATATCTGCTGATCGCGGGCAAAAATATCCCGGCCTGGGTCTTTATCTTTGTTGTTGGGCTGCTGAGTTTCGCTGCCTGGTCGACGGTACGGAACGTGCGGGCCCGGGTCTCGGCAGGGGTCGCGGCGCAGAGTCCCTCCGCGTGAAAACGGATTTCGACATGGTGGTGATCGGCGGCGGTGCGGCCGGGTTAACCGCGGCCGGAATGTCCTCGGTACTGGGGGCCAAGACGGCGCTCGTTTCCGATGCGCCGCTAGGTGGGGATTGCACCTGGCACGGCTGCATTCCCAGCAAGAGCCTGTTGAAGGCAGCCAAGGTGGCCCATGAGATGCGTTCGGCGGCCAAATACGGCTTGACTGCGCAGGACGCCGTCCACGACTGGGCGCAGATCATGGGCCGCGTGCATTCCATCCGAGAGCATGTTTATCAGGACGCGGACGCGCCGCCCCATATGGAGAAGCTGGGCGTCGAGACGATCCCGGCCCGCGCCAGGTTTCTTGACCGAAACTCGGTCGAAATCACTGATTCCACCACGCAGGCCAAGCGCGTAATCCGTTCGAGATTCTTCATCGTTGCGACGGGCAGCCGGCCCAGGATCCCGAAGATCGAAGGGATCGACCGCGTGGGCGTCCTGACGAACGAGAATTTATTCGAGCTGAAGGAGCAGCCGCAGCGCCTGCTGGTACTGGGCGCGGGGCCGATCGGCATGGAAATGGCGCAAGCTTTTCGCCGTTTGGGTTCGGCCGTGACCGTCACCGCTCCCGGCACGCAGATTCTGCGCCGGGATGACGCTGAGCTCACGGCGATCCTCGATCAATCGCTGCGAGGCGAGGGGATCGACTTTCAGTTGGGCGTCGAGGTGGAAAGGCTCGAACCCGGTATGGCGCACTTAAAGGGCGGCGGGCGGATCGCCTTCGATGCGGTGCTAGCGGCCACCGGCCGGCGTCCGAATACCGAAGGGCTTCAGCTTGCGGCTTCCGGAGTGGAGGAAAATGAACAGGGCATTGTCGTCGATGATCGCGGTCGAAGTGCCCAGAAGAACATTTTCGCGTGTGGCGACGTGACCGGGAAATACCTTTTCACCCATATGGCGGAGCACGCGGCCAAGGTCGCGGTGATGAACGCCATTTTGCATTTTCCCTCGACGGTGGACGGCGGCCGGGTTCCTTGGTGTACCTTCACCGACCCCGAACTGGCACAGGTTGGCTTTGGCGAAGAGGAACTGCGGAAACGCGGCGAGAGCTTCCGCGTCTACCGGTTCCCATTTTCCAAGTTGGATCGGGCGATTACCGAGTCAGAGTCCGCAGGCATGGTGAAGGTGTGGGCCAGTAAGCGAGGCAAGATTCTGGGTGCCGCGATTCTGGGTGCAAACGCCGGCGAGATGATCGCCGAGTATGCGCTGGCGATGAAGGTCAACGCCGGGTTAAGCGAAGTCTCAGCCACCATCCATCCCTATCCCACTTACTCACTAGGCAACCGCCGGGCGGCGGATCTGTTCGCCAACAACGTACTGACGCCTTGGCGCGTCACCTGGATCCAACGATTGCTCCGGTTGCGGGGCAGCACGGCCGGAGTGCTGCACCTCAACCAGGACAGAGCGCGCTCCTAGCCTCGGGCGTAACGGTCGGGGTTCTGTTAGGAAGCGTCTTATAGGGCAAACAGAAACCCGACCGTTAGGGAGGGGATCCTGCGATATTACAAACAGACTTCGCTGATTTCTGCAGGCTATTACGTGGATCTTGGACGGTACCCGGGACGCGCCCGAACGCGCATTTTCTTGGCCGTATCGGTCGTAATTTCCACCCCGATTTTGCGGAACCCTTCATTGGGATTCGGCTTGGGGTAGTAAGTCATGGTGTAGGAGTTACCTAAGTCTTCGCGGATGTTCTCGAAGGCCTCCACCTGCTTCTGCCAGGTTTTGGCGAAATAGGCCTTGCCGCCGGTGCGGGTGGCGAGACGGCGGAAGACGGCGCTCGAAATGGCGTCGCGGCTGACGTCGCTGGTGGAGATGACGTAAATCGGAATGCCCTCGTCTTCGGCCACGGCGCGGACATCGTCGGGGGCCACCATGGAGCCGTTGTCGGGTCCATTCGAGA
>JAYVRS010000563.1:0-5532 GCA_043776185.1 Bryobacteraceae bacterium
TTACTTAATGGTGGGTTTGAAGTATTCTTCCCGCAGGAATTCCACTTTGCTCTTCTTGGTCTCCTGGTCGAACCACTCCCGGAACTTTTGGCCGCGCACATCCACCGAGATGGCCTCGCGCACGTCGGCCAAGGCCTGTATCACGTGGTCTTCGCAAAGGAAGATGTAGTAGCCGTTGTCATGCCGCGCCGGCGAGCTGAATTCGCCTTTCTTCAGTGAGAAGATGACAGTCTTAATGGCTTCGGGGATGGCATCGGCTTTGGTGAGCGTGCCGAGGCTGCCATCCTGCTCTTTGAGTTGTTCGGAATGGGCCTGCACCAGCTTCGAAAAGTCGGCCCCGCCTTGGAGCTGTTTGTAAAGATCCTGTGCTTTGGCTTTGGCTGCGGACTCGGCGGTTCCTTGGGCGGGCGGCAGCGCGAAGGAAACGTAGATCATCTTCACTTTGGCGGTGGTGTATTTATCGCTGGTCTTTTTGTAGGCCGCTTCAATCTCGGCATCGGTAGCCGTAATCGCGTTCTGCTTTTTCTGCTGGATAAAGTCGCCCATCATGCGGCTGCGCTCGAAGCGATAGCGATACTTGTAGCGGCCGTCAGCCAATACATTTTCCTTGTCGGCCAGTTCGGCCATGTATTCGACAATGGCGAGTTGGCGCAGGAACTCTTGCGGATTGGTTTGGTAGATGGTTTGGCGATCCTGGGGGAGCGCATCGATGTACTCTTCGAGGTCGGCGCGAGTCCAGGATTGGCCGTTGATGGTGGCCACAATGTCGGTGAGGGTGGCCGGTTTCTTGACGGGACCGGTGGTCGAGTTGGGGACCGATTGCGCGAAGGCGCTGGCGCTCAGAATGAGCGAAATAATGATGAACTTCATGCAGTGTCTCCAGTGTAGCGGCTGAGCGCGCCCAATGCGATGGAAAGGCTCACAGGGTAGAGACGGATGAGCCTGGATTTGGTTGCTGGCTCGTAGAACGGCGCGTCCGATGCTCACTGAAGCCGGGCCGCGGAAGGGCGAACGGCTTAGTGCCTGGCGGGGGGACCGCCACACTCAACTGCGTCTCTAAAATTGGCTGGCCCAAGAGGTGAATCGCCAGCGTATTCTCGATTTCGACATGAAGCAGCGGAGCCAAAAAGCTGAAATCGACATTCGTGTAAATGCGATTCAAATGACGATGCAGTTCGGCGCCGAAGTACTCGAAGCCGCGATTTTCGTCGGCATGGCTGTCGGCCAGGTCAGTAAAGGCGGCGATCAGGCGATGCTCGTGAGCCAAAAGCCGTTTGAGCGGATGGGCGTCAAAGACCGAGCGCTCCACCACTTCCAGCAGTCGCATGATATTTAGCTCCCGCAACGGGCTGGGCCGATTTCGGTTGATGGCCTGCAGCAGCGGCAGCCATTCGCGAAGCGTGGGCAGGCTGGAGCGAAGGATGGAGGGCAGGGTGGAGTCGCTCATCAAGTCAAAGGTATAGGTCTGGCGAGAAACCGGTTTAAACGTGCGGGAAGAGGCGTAAATGAGCATGGGCCACAGCAGATAGGGGTCGTCCCAATGGGCGGGATTTGAGAGCCAGAGGTAAGGGAGCCAGCAGCGCAGGGCATTTTGAAAGGTGAGCGAGACGGAGCGCAGCAGGTGGCGGCGTTGGGGGCTGCGGGGCAACGACGTGGCCCGATCCCAGAGCAGGACGCTGCCTTGGGGCAGGCCGATGCGCAGTTTGACCACGGCGGTTGCTGACGGCGATTCGTCAAGCTGGAAGCCGTACCGGTCGAGCAGTTTGGTGACAAGGGGATTGGCTTGTGGGAAGTCAATGAGGCGGGTGTCGCTGAAATGGCTGGAGTTCATGGCTAGGTCCTTTACGTAGCTCCAGTGTAAAGGTTGGCTTCCAAATTACGGGTTCCGCGGGACTCAGGGTGCTGGTCTTAAGTTAATGTAAAGGCTACACTTAGTTCAACATATGTCCAGTCGAAAATCGTTGTGACTGATTTTGCCAGCCAGCTGTTACTTGCCAAAATGGGCAGCCAGGTAATCGACAATCACCTTGATCTCGTCATCTTTCGCCGACGCGCCCCGCGCCATCATGTTGTCCACCATGGCGGACCAAGCTTTGCGATCACGCCGCAACCCCACCACCGCATCGAGCGTATGGCAACTGCTGCCGCAAGATCGCATCAGGACCACTTTGCCCGGGCCCTCCGGCAGCGCGCGGCTCGTGGCGACCACCGTCTCCGGTGCCTTCGAGGAAGTCTTCACGGGTGCAGGGCCATCCCCCAACGCAAACGCCATTACGCTATCGCTCGGCGTACCGCCAAAGTAACCCCCGCCGCCGCCCGCCATGATCGCCACATACTGTTTGCCGTTCTTGCCTTGATAGGTGATCGGGATCGTGTGGCCGTTGGCATCGATGGGTTGGTCCCACACCAGGTGCCCCGTCTTCGAATCGAAGGCACGAAAGCGGCTGTCGTTGGTGGCCGCAATGAACACTAAGCCGCCGGCCGTGGCGATGCTGCCACCCAAGCTGGGCGCACCGGTGTTCTTCACGCCGAGCGCTTCGAGGGCCGGCACCGTCCCCAGCGGCGAGCGCCAGGCAATGTCGCCGGTGCGCGTGTTCACCGCCACCAGCTCGCCAAACGGCGGATTGGTGCAGGGGATGCGCGTGTCACGATTCCAGAAGCGCGCATAAGGCCCGTAGGCTGAGGTGCGAATGTACGTGTCGCCTTTCTTCTCCATGTGGCCCCACTGGCCCAAGTTGTTGACGTTGGTGAAGAGCAGTTCGAGCGACGGGTCAATCGACACGCCGCCCCAACCACCGCCGCCCAGTGTGCTGGGAAACAGCAGCACGTTTTGATCGACCGGCAGCGGCGTGTAGAGTTCGCCAATGGTCATCTGGTTCTTTTGGAATAAATCCTGGCAAAAGGCCGCATGCTCCGGGGTGCGGTCGTAGATTTCGGCTTTCGTAAAGCTGACTCGCGAAAGTGGCGGCGGCTTCAGGGGAAACGGCTGCGTGGGCGACGTCTTTTCGCCCGGCACGCTGGTCTGAGGCACGGGGCGCTCTTCCATACCGTAGAGGGGTTCGCCGGTGATGCGATTGAACGCGAACAGAATCCCCATCTTGGTGATTTGGGCGACCGCCGGCACTTTCTGGCCGTTGCGCTGCGCTTCGAAGAGCACCGGCGCGGCGGCGGGGTCATAGTCCCAAAGGTCGTGATGCACCAGTTGCTGATGCCACTTGCGCTCACCGGTGCGGACGTCGAGCGCCACTAGGCTGTTGCCATAGAGGCCATCGCCATGCCGGTCAGCCCCATAAAAGTCCGTGGTCGGCGAACCCAGCGGTACATACAGAATGCCACGCGCCGTGTCGATCGTCAGGAAGCCCCAGGCATTGGTGCCAGAGCGATTTCGCCAAGCATCGGCGGGCCAAGTGTCAGCGCCGAACTCGCCGGGGCGGGGAACCGTGTGGAAGGTCCAAACCAGCTTGCCCGTGCGAGCATCCCACGCGCGGATGTCGCCATAGGCCCCCACGCTCGGCGCGCCTTCGCCGTTCGCGCTGCCCGTAATGACGAGGTTCTCGAAGACGGTGGGTGGTGATTGCAGCGAGATCTTGGCGTCGGGCAGATCGCCCAGCACGCCTTGCCGCAGGTCGAGCAGGCCTTCGTTGGCGAAACCGGGAGCCGGCTTGCCGGTGGTCGCGTCGATCGCGATCATGCCGCCCTTCACACCCGCGTAAACCCGCGCATGGGTTAGCTTGTCGCCCGGCCAATAGGCCAGACCTCGCAAGGCCACTTGCTTGGCTTCGTGATGCCAGAGTTGCTGGCCGGTCTCCGGCACGATGGCGAATATACCGTTAGAGGCAGCCAGATACATCACGCCGCCGACGACGACCGGAATGCCCTCCGAACCGGGCTGGCCAGTGTGAAAGGTCCAGGCGTGGCGCAAGTGACTGACGTTTTGCGGCGTGATCTGTTTGAGCGGGGAGAAGCGGCGGGCCCCTGCATCGTGCCCGAACATGGGCCAGTCGGTTTGGGCGGTCGCGGTCAGCGCGAAGAGGGCAATGGTGAGGGTCCGCATCTGTTTCCCAATCTAGTCCGTTAACTAACGAGTTGCTTCACTAACTGCCCACTTACATCGGTCAAGCGGAAGTTACGGCCGAAATGGCGATAAGTGAGTTGCGTATGCTCCAGGCCGAGTTGATGCAAAATGGTGGCTTGCAGATCATGGACATCGATCTTGTCTTTAGTAATGGTGAGGCCGAGCTCGTCGGTTTCGCCAATCACCTGTCCGGTCTTGATCCCGCCACCGGCCATCCAAATGGAGTAGCCATTGGGATGGTGGTCGCGCCCCGCGTTGTCGGCTTCATCTGGCCGGCGAATTTCCGACATCGGCGTGCGGCCAAATTCGCCGCCCCACACGACCAACGTTTCGTCGAGTAGGCCGCGTTGCTTTAAGTCAGTCAGCAGCGCCGCCGATGACTTATCCGTCTGCGCGCAAAGCTTCGGCATCGCTGCATTAATGCCGGAGTGCATATCCCAACCGGAGTGTACGCAGAGCACAAAGCGCACGCCACGCTCCACCAAGCGCCGCGCCATCAGCAGATTGGTGCCATAAGCGCGGCTCTCTTTATTATTGATGCCGTAAGCCTCAATGGTGCCGGGTGCTTCTTTGGAAAAGTCCACCGCCTCCGGGCCAGCCATCTGCATTCGATAGGCTAACTCGTAGGAGTGAATGCGGCTCGCGATTTCGGCATCGCCCGTTTGATCCTGCCGCTCCTGATTCAGATCGCGTAGCGCATCCAAGCGCGCCCGCTGGCTTTCGCGAGTAATCCCCTCTGGGTTGCCCAAATACAAAATCGGATCGCCGCCGGTCCGCAGCACCGTGCCCTGATACAGGCTCGGCAGGAAGCCATTCGACCACAGGTCAGAACCCGCGCTGGCCCCCGGGCCGGATTGCAGAGCCACAAAGGCGGGTAAGTTACGCGTCTCGCTGCCCAGCCCGTAAGTGACCCACGAGCCCATCGACGGACGCCCGCCGATCATGCTACCCGAAAATAGGAGTAACTGCCCGGGGTGATGATTGAATGCCTCGCTATGCATCGACCGGATCAGGCAAATATCATCAGCATGTTTGGCCATCTCCGGAATCACGTCCGACAGTTCCATGCCGCACTGCCCGTACTTCGCGAACTTACGCGGACTGGCCAGCACCTTCGCGGTCGGCTTGATAAAGGCCAGTTTCAAATCCCGCGTCATCTCCGGCGGCAGCGATTGCCCGTGCCACTTTTGCAAGCCCGGCTTGGGATCGAACATATCCATCTGGCTGGGCGCGCCTTCCTGAAACAGGAAGATAACGTTCTTGGCTTTGGGCGCAAAGTGTGGCTTACGAGGCACTAACGGATCGGGTGCTTCGGTGCGACCTTCGGCCCCGAGTAAGTCGGCGAGCGCCAGGGTACCGATGCCGGCGAGGCCGCGGCGCAGGAAGTCACGCCGAAGATGGGAGGCGATTAGATTTTCCATGGTGCTTACTCCCGGGTGATGAACTCTTCGAGATTC
>JAYVRS010000564.1:0-1731 GCA_043776185.1 Bryobacteraceae bacterium
GCTGGGCAAACAATTGGACGCGGCGTTTACCGCCATCCTGAGCGACCTGCGCACGCAGTACCTGCTGGGATACTATCCGCGGCAGTTACCGGCGGAAGCGAAGCCATTTCATCCGGTGCGCGTGACGCTGACCGGCGCGAGCCGCGCGGCCGAAGGTTTGCAGCTACTGTCCCGCAACGGCTACTATGGAGATTCGGACTAGTACTTACTGTGGCCAAAGCTAAAACCCTCGCTCCCGATATCACGCTGTCCGAACCTCGTTACTTGCGGACGCTGATCGACGGGAAGATTCCCGTGGTGGTGAAGTTGGTAAGCAACGAAACGCTGCATGGGCTGGTGGAATACTATGACCGGCATTTTATCCGCCTAACGCGGGAAGGCGGCCCCAATCTTTTCGTCTACAAGCACGAGATCAAGTACCTGTTTGAGGACCCTGCGCCAAAACACCCATGACTGCTTATCTTGAGATTGCAGCGGAAATCGCTCGCGAAGCGGGCGCGCTGACGACCAAGTATTTCGATCGCGGCGTACGGTTTGAGAGCAAGGGCGAGCAGGATCTGGTGACGGAAGCCGACCGGGCGAGCGAGGCGCTGATCCTGGAGCGTTTGGGTTCGCACTTTCCGACACATACGATTGTGGCCGAAGAGAGCGGGTTGCACGACAAGAGCAGCGAGTACCGCTGGTATGTGGATCCGGTGGACGGGACGACGAATTTCGCCCACGGCTATCCGGTATACAATGTGACGCTGGCTCTGGAGCACAAAGGTGAGCTGATCGCGGGCGTGGTGTATGATCCGACGCGGGACGAGATGTTTCGGGCGGAGCGGGGCAGTGGCGCTTACTTAAACCACCGGCGCATGCAAGTTTCGGCGGCACCGGGCATCGAAGTGGCGCTGCTGGCGACCGGGTTCCCCAGCCGCCGCCGGCATCTGGACGTCAATATTCACTTCTTCTATCAATTGGCGATCATGACGCATGGCATCCGGCGGAGCGGTTCGGCGGCCATCGATCTGGCGCACGTGGCTTGCGGCCGGTTGGACGGATTTTGGGAATTCGGTTTGAGCCCCTGGGACATGGCAGCTGGTAAACTGCTGATTGAAGAAGCGGGCGGCCAAGTAACGGACATGAAGGGCCGGGCTCACCGTTTGGACGGGGCGCATCTTCTGGCGACGAACGGAAAGATTCATCCGGACACGTTGCGGATTTTCACTGATATCTTCGAGGGGCGATTCGCTTATCCGCTCCCCGAGATCACGACGGTCAATGACGCGTGAAGCACCTTAGGCTCAAGGTTTTACACTTGCCGGCCGATCACTGAGTAGTTTCACTCAGGAATTGTAATATGTTAGAGGAGTATCCTGGCGTCCTCCCATGGTCCTGGTGTTGGCGAAAGCCGCGCAGGCTGGGGGGGTAATAGAGGCAGCGAAAAGTTGCCGGTAGCCTTTCGGAGAAAAGAACCCATGAAATCCAATTTACCGATGCGCCTTTTGGCGTTCGTCGTCGTCACTATGACCGCGGGGGCGCAGCCCACCGTGTTAATGAATGGAGCCCCGACGCGGGTCCTGGGGCAGGCGAAAGCGAATGTCTTGACGGGCGGCGTGAACCTAGTGGAAGGACGCGAGCTCTACAATCCGCAGAGTGTATGGGTGGATGTCGCGAGCGCTACATCGATTCTGTATGTGGCCGATACGCGGAACAATCGAGTGCTGGCCTGGAAGAACTCGGCTTCGG